>CBDUAS010000287.1:0-5744 GCA_965365185.1 uncultured bacterium
CCGCCAGCCAGAATCAGATCCTGGCGCAACTCGAAAGCCAGCTCACACCGGTCGTTGCGGCGCTTGCGGACGAGATGGGCTTCACCATGGTGTTCAACTCCCAGACTCCGGGGCTGCTGCACTTCAACCCCACGGTCGATATCACCGATGAGCTCATTGCCCGGCTGAACTCGATGGGCCAGTAACACCAGCCGTCAACGGTGCGGTCCGCAGCGGGCATCGGCACGCAGCCACGGATCCGAGGGTGACGTCCGGCTAGCGCGTCCGCCAGAGCAGGAAGCGCAGCTCGTCGGCGAGCCCGTCGATCTCGGCGCTGACCGGTCGGTGCCCATGCGGGCCGGTGGCGTCGTCGTGCAACAGCACGACGGGGTCTGAAGAGCCGCTGGCTGCCTGCAGCGCGGCGACCGTCTTGTAGGCATGAAAGGCGGCGAGACCCTGGTCACCGGTGGCGGAGACCACCATGATGCTCGGGTAGCGGACGCCCCGCTCGACCGCGTGGTAGGGCGAGTAGCCCAAGAGCGCCTCGAACTGCAGCCGGTCGGCCGTGGAGCCGTACTCCGGAATCCACGGCCGTGCCGCCACCGGCAGCTCGTAGCGGATCATGTCGGCCAGCGGAAAGCGGCTGACCGCCGCGGCAAACAGATCCGGTCGTTGTGTCAGGGCCGCGGCCACGAGCAGGCCGCCGTGCGTCGTTCCCCGGATTCCCAGCCGATCGGCTTGGGTGTACTGACCGTCGATCAGCCACTCGGCCGCGGCGATGAAGTCGCGCACGGCTTGGCCCTTGTTTTCCCGCATTCCGGCACGGTGCCAATCGGCGCCCAGCTCGCCGCCGCCGCGCACTCCGGCGATCGCCCACACTCCACCTCGTTCCATCCAGGCCAAGGCCAGGCGGTCGAGCCCGGGTTGCATGCTGACTCCGAAGCCCCCGAAGCCGGTGAGGACCGCCGGACGCGGTCCGTCGCCCGGCACGCCCCGACGGTGCGCCAAGAACAGCGGGACCGTCGCGCCGTCGGCGGCGGCGTACGTCTGCCGGCTGATTTCGAATTCCACCTCCCCGACCGGCGGGTCGTTGACCGCCCACGTGCGCAGGTCGCCATCCGAGACCCGGTAGGCATATATCTTCGACGACCCCGTCAGGGAGCTGAAGGAGAGAAAGACCTCGTCGGTTTCCCAGGTTCCTCCGCCGATGGTCTCGAGCGCGCCGATCTCGTCGAACGTGAGTTCGCGAACCGGAAAGCCGTCGGGTTCGTACACACGCAGGTACGGTTGCAGCTCACGGAGCTGCTGCACCAGCAGCCGACCGCCGGTCGCCGTCAGGCTCTCGATCGGCGCGTCGCCTTCGGGGATGATCTCCGTCCAGCTATCCGCCGCGGGCCGGCGGAGGTTGGCCGCGAAGACCCGTCGATTGGGGGCATTCCAGTCGGTGAGAACAAAGAGAACGTCGCCGGCCACGTGCCCCTCGAACGCGGCGTCGATGTCGTTGACGATCGTGTGCACCTGGCTCCCGGTCCAGGTGTCGATGAAGTAGAGCTCGTTGCGGCCTGCCCCGGAGCCGTGATGCACCGTCAGCAACAGATAGCGGTCGTTGGACGACAGAGACGACGTAATCCGACTCTCGGGGCCGTATTCGCGACCGAAAACGATGCGATCGTCCGACACTTCGGTGCCGAAGACATGGTGAAACACCCGCGGCCCATCGTCGGTGTGGCGATCGTAGAACGCCCCCTTCATCAGGCCGCGACGGCTGGCCCACTGCTCGCCGCTGGCGACGTCGACGAACCGTATTTCCGCCTCGTCATCACCGGCGCGGCGGGCGGCGTAGGCGGCAATGGAGCCATCGGAAGAAACGCCGGCGTAGTCGATCGAGGGCGGTCCGGCGGCCGCCTCCGTGGTCTCGACAAGCAGCTCGTCGTCGGCGTTCGGGCGCCGGCGAACGTACAGCAGCGGTACTTCGCGATCTGCGGGCCGCCGGGCGAAAAAAGTGCGACCGCCGCGACGCAGGGGCGCAAACGTCGCATCGCTCCGATACAGCTCTGCGAGTCGCTGCCGTAGATCCTCTGCCGGCGGCGCCGACGCGAGAACACGCCGCGTGTACCCCTGTTGAGCTTCGATCCAGGCGTCTACCTCGGCGCTCTCGAGGTCCTCCAACCATCGATAGGGGTCGGCGATTTCCACGCCGTGTATCGTGTCGAGTACGTCGCCACGGCGGCTTTCGGGAGCTCCGCCGCCGCCTGCCAGGCACGACGACAACGGCAACATCAGAATTATCGCGGCCGCCCGGCGGGCGAATCGCATTGACGATAGACTCATGCGACCTCCGGAGCGCGAACTCCCACGAAACGAGGGAGTAGTATGTCGAACTGCGGACGAACCGTCCACGTGTGCGGTGCGCGTCACGGGGACGATTCCCCCAGCCCCGCGGAGCAGTGCTCGTGAAGGCAGCACCATGAACCTAGAAATCGGGTTCCTACTCGCCATCCTCGCGACCATGGTGTTCCTCTTCCTCACGGAGAAGCTGCCGGTGGAGTTGACCGCCTTCGCCGGCCTCGCCTTGCTGGCGCTTACCGGCTACGTCGAGCCGGAAGAGGCATTTACAGGGTTCTCCTCGCCGGCGGTCATCACCATGCTTTCCGTGTTCTTCGTCAGCGCGGCCCTGCTGCACACCGGGGTCGCGGACGCCGCAGCCCGCGGCATCCACCGGCTGGTGGGCCCGCGAGAGATGCTGCTGGTCGTCTTCTTGATGCTTGTCGCCGGAATCCTTTCGGCCTTCATGAACAATGTTGCCGCCACGGCGGTCATGATGCCCGCGGTCGCGGCGCTGGCCAGGGAGGCCAACATCGCCCCGTCGCGGCTCTACATGCCGCTGGCATTCGGCGCCATTCTCGGTGGTACGACGACCCTCGTCGGCACGCCGCCGAACCTGCTCACCGCCCAGGTGATGAGCGAAAGGGGTGTCGAGCCGTTCGCCCTTTTCGACTTCACCCCCTTCGGTGTGACGCTTCTGGTGGCAGGTATTCTCTACATGCTGACGATCGGCCGCTGGCTGCTCCCCGATCGCGGCCTGAGCACGACGGCCACGACGCGTGGGGACCTGACCCAGATCTACCGCCTGAGGGAACGGCTGTTCTCGATCAAGGTGCCGGAGGGGTCGCCGCTGGATCGCACGACCCTCCGCGATGCACGCCTGGGGACGGCGCTGCGGGTGAACGTGGTGGCGGTCGTGCGCGCCGGCACCAAGCAGCTCGCACCCTCGCCGGATTTCGAGATCCGTGCGGACGACACACTGCTGGTGGAGGGCAAGTTCAGCGACGTCAAGCACCTCGTCGGGGTCCAGGGCTTGGAGCTGAAGACGTCCCGCAAGGCCAATTTGCGGGAGGCTTCCGGCATCTTCACGGGGGTCGTCATCCGCATCCTGTCGGGCAGCCCCGAAGTCGATCAAACCGTGCAGGCGATGCGTGTGCGCGATCGCTGGGGCGTGCTCGTCGCCGCGGTCTGGCGCGACGGTGAGGTGGTTCACGATCGACCGGGGGGGCTGCCGCTGCGCGCGGATGACGAGATGCTCCTGGTGGGCCCGCGAGAGCAGATCGAAGAGGTCGCCGCGAGTCCGCAGACGAGCGTCGTGGAGATCGGCCCGTCGGCGGTCGGTAGGCTCGAAGGTGTGGCTTTCGAGCTGGCGGTTTCAGAAGGATCGGCGATGGTCGGCTCGACGCTGCGCGAGAGCCGCATTGGCGAGCTGGTCGGACTCACCGTCATCGGTGTCTTGCGCGACGGCAAACTGCTGACGGTCGGACCGGAAGACGTCCTCGAGGTCGGTGATCGTCTGCTGGTGACAGGCGAAGCGTCCCGCATTGCCAGCCTCATCGAGGTCGGTGAGATCGAGCTCGACGCCGAAGCGCCCGAGGCCGAGATCGAATCGGAATCCGTCCTCGTGGTCGAGGCAGTCATCGCGCCCCGATCGGCGATCGCGGGGCGCACCCTCAAAGAGCTCAACTTCCGCGAGCGATACAACCTGCAGGTGCTCGCGGTCTGGCGGGAGGGCGAGCCGATCCACGAAGGCCTGCCCGATTTGCGGCTGCGCATCGGCGACGCCCTGCTGTTGCAGGGCCCCACGGCCAAGATCCAGCTCCTGGCTCCCGACCCGGATTTCCTCGTTCTCACGCCGGGGCTGCAGGAATTGCGGCGCTCGAGCAAGGCCCCGTTTGCCCTGGCTGGTCTCGGCATCATGGTTTTTCTCGTCGCGGCCGGCTACTTCCCCATCCAGGTCGCGGCGTTCGTGGCTGCGGTCTTCGTGGTGCTGACTGGGGCCTTGACCATGCCCGAGGCCTACCGCGCCATCGAATGGCGGGCGATCTTTCTGGTCGCCGCCGTGCTACCGGTGGGCGTGGCGATGGAACGCTCGGGTGCGGCCGCGATGATGGCTGACGGCGTCGTTTCCACCGCCGGTCAGTTCGGCCCGATGGCCGTCCTCGTGGCGCTGCTGGTGCTTTCGAGTGCTCTGAGCCAGGGTCTCGACGGCGCCCCGACCGTCGTGTTGCTGGCGCCGGTGGTGTTTCTGGCGGCCGAGCAGCTCGGAATCAGCCCGCGGCCCCTGATGATGGGCGTCGGCCTGGCGGCTTCCGCGGCGTTCCTGACGCCGTTCAGCCACAAAGCCAACCTGCTCGTGATGGGTGCCGGCGGCTACCGGGTCGGCGACTTCGTCCGCGTCGGCAGCATCCTGACGGTGATCGTCCTGGGCTTGATGGCGCTGATGATTCCCTGGTTTCTGCCCTTCTGACCGAAACCGATTGCGCAGATTTCGCAAATCTACGGTTAAGAAAGGTTAGGAGCGCAACTTTTCGACGCGCGTGGACGTCCTAACTTTCAGAAGGATACAGATGCGCAAACAGGCGCTCCCGAGGGGGACGAAAAATGGTTCCAGGGGCGAAGCACAAGATCGACGCCGTGGTGGGTGGCTGGCCGGGGGTGACTTCCGGGCCTCACCGCTTCGGGGGTCTGGAGTGGCGTCTCGGAAAGCGCGAGATCGGCCACATCCACGGTGACGAGAAGGTCGACATCCCCTTTCCCAAGCGCTTGCGTGACGAGCTCGTCGCTGCACGCCAGGTGGAGGCGCACCACGTCCGTCCCGACAGCGGCTGGGTGACGTTGCCGCTGCGCGCGGATGCGGATCTGAAGTGGGCTGTCGTGCTGCTGCGGCACTCCTACGAGCTCGCCCGGCAGCGGGTCGCTCGTCGCACCGGACGCGCGGTGCCGAATCCCGAGACCTCCAGCACCGCCGCCGCCACGCTCGCCGAAGTCGCCTGAAAGCCGAAGTAGCCTGAAACAGGAGGATTTGTTTCGAGTCGCGCGATCTTCCCGAGGAGTTCCCTGCGTCCAACAGGCCTTTCCGCGTGCGCCAACAGGGTGGCGAAGCACTGTGGCCTCGTTGACACTCCCCGTCCTCTCGCTAGAATGTGGGACTCTCACAGTCCGCTCGCGCTCGTCGTACTCGCGCCGATCAACCGCCGAAGGTGAACGATCCGCCTTACCTGCGCCCGCTTCGCTGCAAATGAGCCGGCGCGTCGCCGTGGAGTTGATCGATGATGTCGACGCCATCGGGGCCACGGCGGGACCTGACGCTGTTGTTCCTCTTGCCTCTGGCCGCGTTTCTGCGGCTTCGCGGATTGACGCGCGAGAGCCTCTGGCTGGACGAGATCAACCAGCTACTCACGGCGGCACACCCGCTGGCGGAGCTGCCAGATGAGCTG
>CBDUAS010000288.1:0-5711 GCA_965365185.1 uncultured bacterium
TTTGCCGTCGAGCCGGTACGAGCCCGAGGTCGGGCGGTCCAGACAGCCCACGATGTTCAGCAGCGTCGACTTGCCGGAACCCGATGGTCCCATGACGGCGACGTGCTCACCTGCTGCGATGTTCTCGGTGATGTCCACGAGCGCGTGCACAGGACGTCCGCCGACGTCGAACGAGCGGCATATGTCCTGGAGATCGATCAAGGCGGGAACGGCGTGCTCACTGCCGTCGCCTCGGCGCCCGGCTGCACCTCGGCGCGATCCAACGACGTGACGACTCTGTCGCCGGCGGCGAGCCCACCGGTGATCTCGACGAAATCCCAGTTACGCAGGCCGATGGTGACCTGCTTGACGGTCAAGAGCCCGTCTTCGATCAACATCACGGAGCTCCCCTCCATGAGCGTCGGCGTCGGGATCCGCAGGACATCGTCGCGGACCTCCAGGACGATCTCGACGTCGGCAGAGGTTCCTGGAAGCAGCGAAGAAGCCAGCGATGTGTCGTCGAGCTCTACCTCCACCTCGACCGTCCGATTCTGCGCTTCGATATCGACCACGTAGGGTGCAACGCGGGCCACCCGGCCGGCGAAGGTCTTGTCGGGGAACGGATCGATGGTCACCCACACCTCCTGACCGGCGGAGATGCGCGCAGAGTCCACCTCGTCCATGGGGGCACTCACGTAGATCGAGCCGGGATCGATCAGGTCGATGACCGCGGGGATGGGCATGGCCGGAGGCGACGGCGTGATCCACTCACCGAGCTCGGTGTTGAGCTGGGCGATGACCCCGTCGAACGGGGCATAGAGGGCGGTCTTCGCCAGTTCCGTCTCGATCACCTCGATGGCGGCCTGCGCCGCGCTGACCTCGACGCCGGCAGCCACGCAGGCGACCGCTGTGGTCTCGGCGCTGTTCTCCAGGCGATCGAGGAGGTTCTCGGAAATGATGCGACGTTCCGCCAGCGAGCGGTTGCGTTGCAGCTCCCGGGCCGCCTGGTCGGCGGCCAGGCACGATTGCTCGCTCCGCGCCTGCACCGCCTCGAGCTCCCGGCGCGCCAGCTCGAGACGCGCCTGGTAGTTGGCGTCGTCGAGCCGCAACAACAGATCGCCCCGTTCGACCAGGTCGCCCTCGCGGTGGGGGATATCGATGACCCGGCCGCCGATCTCTGTCGACAAGTGCGCCCGGCGTCGGGCGTTGACCGTTCCACCCTTCGAATTGGTCACCGTAGCGGCGACCGTCCCGCGCTCGACCGTGAAGACCTCGACTTCGATCGGTTGCGGGGCCAGATAGTTGACCTGCACGAGAAACGCGGCGGCTGCAAGCGCGGCCACAACGGCGATCCGGATGGCCCACCTCTTCATCCTGTAATTGTACCAAAGGGTCCGGTTTACGAGGCCGCAACACCCTCTACCTTCTTGCGCTTACACACTGGTCGATCACCGCCGCAGACTTGCACCCGGGATTGTGGCAGCATTGCGGCATCCGCTGCGGTGTCGCCGAGAGCACACCGGTTACCGAAAGAGTCGATTCATGAGCGTCACGGGACGTTCGAACGCGCGCAGGGTGACGGTCGCCGCCGGTTTGCTGGTCTTGCTGGCATCGACCGGCTTTTCCGGCCAGCTCGGCCCGACGAGTATCGAGCTGACCCCGGCGTACGAGACCGCAGGTGCACACCCGGGCTCCAGGTACCGCATGGCCGTGGGGGTGCGGCTCGACGAGGGGTACCACGTCAACTCGGAGGAGCCGCTGGACGAGTTCCTGATTCCCACGGAGCTGCTCATCGCGCCCCCTGAAGGGGTCCGTTTGGAAAGTCTCGCCTTTCCCGAGGCGATCATGTTCCAGCAGCTCGGCGACCTGGAGCTGGCGGTGTTCGAGGAAGAGTTCCACATCGGCGTCGCCGTGAGCCTGGCGGAGGATCTGGCGCCCGGTGAGCTCGTCTTGCCCGCACGGCTCAACTACCAGGCTTGCGACGAGACCACGTGCTATTCGCCGACGTTCCGTGATTTCGCGTTTCGCATCGACGTCGTGCCTGCCGACACGGAGCTCGCTCCCGGGGATCCGGAGCTGTTTGCAGGCTTCGAGTTCGACGCGGAGCCGTTGTTGCTGGAGATCGAGGACGTCGCCACAGCCACGGGTCCGGAGGCCACGGACCGGCTCGCCGATGCCGACGTCTTCGAGCTCCTCGACGGGTTCGAGGTCATCGGTACGGCGGGCGGTTACATGGGGACAGAGGACTTCCTCGCCTTCATCGAGGCCGCCGAGTCCGGAGAGGGCGATAAGGGGTTTTTCGAGGGGCGCGGTCCGCTGGCGATCCTGGCGCTGACGTTGCTCGGCGGGCTCGCCTTGAACCTCACGCCCTGTGTGCTGCCGATGGTGCCCATCAACCTGGCGATCATCGGCGCCGGCTCTGATCGCGGCTCGCGCGCCCGCGGCCTTGCCCTCGGGAGCGCCTACGGGCTGGCCATGGCGCTGGGGTACGGGGTGCTCGGCCTCGTCGTCATTCTGACCGCCGGGACGTTCGGAACCATCAACGCCTCGCCGTGGTTCAACCTCGGCATCGCGGTGCTGTTCGTGGTGTTGGCATTGGCGATGTTCGACAAACTGGTGATCGATTTCTCCGGGCTGCAGTCGAAGCTCCGCTTCGGCGAGGGTGGCAAGGGCTCCTTTCTGGTCGCCTTCGGTATGGGCGCGGTGGCAGCGTTGCTGGCGGGAGCGTGTGTCGCTCCGGTGGTCATCCAGGTGATCGTGTTCTCCAGCAACCTGTACGCCACCGGCACCACGCAGGCCCTGGCTCTTCCCTTCGTCCTGGGTCTCGGCATGGCGATCCCGTGGCCCATCGCCGGCGCCGGTATCGCCTCGCTGCCCAAGCCCGGCGCCTGGATGAACCACGTCAAGCACGCGTTCGGCGTCTTCATCCTGGTTACGGCCGCGTACTACGGCTTTCTCGCCTACGAGCTGTTTGCCCAGTACTGGGTCGATCCCGATGAGGTCGCCGGCAGCGTCGAGGAGCTGCTCGAAGAAGGCTGGTATGCGTCGCTCCCCGGCGGGCTTCAAGAGGCCGCGAACAACGACTCGCTGGTGCTGGTGGACATGTGGGCCACCTGGTGCAAGAACTGCCTGGTCATGGACCAGACCACGCTCAAGGACGCCGCCGTGCAGGAGGCGCTCGCGGACTACGTCAAGGTCAAATACCAGACCGAAGACCTCAACGCCGTGCCGACGCGCGACGTGGTGAAACGGTTCGAAGCCATCGGTCTGCCGGCGTACGCGATCCTGCGTCCCGCCCGCTGACGCCGATCCCTCAACCGAGATTCCATCTTCTGGCGGGCCGCAGACTGTGCCAGTATCTGCGCGTGGGGTGGTGGAGACGCGGAGATCAGGGCCGCGGCAGGCAAAGGGTGAAGTGGGCAGTTCTACGCAGGAGTTGCTACGGGTCGCGATCGTCGGCGGAGGTCTGGCGGGACTGACGACCGCGCACGAGTTGGTTCGCCGCACCCGTATCGACCTCCTCCCGATCGAGATCCGTCTCTACGAGGCCACGACCCGCCTCGGCGGCACGATCCGCAGCGAACGCCGTGATGGGTTTCTGATCGAGCACGGGGCGGATTCGTTCGGCACGACCAACCCGGCAGGCCTGCGACTCGCGACCGAGCTCGGTCTGCGGGACGAGCTCATTCCGGCACACGTCGAGCGCGGGCTTCTGGTCTGGTGGGACGGCGCACTGCATGCGGTGCCGCCGGGTCTGTCTCCGTTGACCGGTGGCAAACGGCGGGCACTGCTGGGAAACACGCTGCTGACCCGGGGAGGCAAGGTGCGGGTCGCCTGCGAGCGCTTCGTCCCGCGGCGGGCGCGGCGCACCGACGAATCGATTGCGTCGTTCGTCTCGCGGCGCTTCGGCCGCCAGATGCTCGAGCGCGTCGGCGACCCGCTGCTCGCCGGGGATTTCTACGGCGATCCGGAGGAGCTCGGGATGGCGTATACGTTTCCCGAGCTGGTCGATCTCGAGCGCAGCCACGGCAGTGTGTTCAAGGGCCTGCGGCGTGGGGTTCCCGGAGGCGAAGGGCAGGAGCCGTTTCCGGGCGTGCCGAAGAAGATCACCCGCTCGCCGGTGGTTTCCTTTCGGGAAGGCATGCAGACGTTGATCGACGCCGTCGGTGACGCTATCCAGCGCAACGACACCGGCGCGCTGCAGGCCGCCTGCCGCGTAACCGAGCTGCGACCGGTGGGAGATCCCGTCGGTGCAGCGGCCTACGAGTTGGTGACGGACGACGGCGAGAGCTGGGTTACCGATATCTGTGTGCTGGCCCTGCCGGCTCGCGTTACGGCCCGGCTGCTGCAGCCGTTTGCTCCGGAGGTCGCGAATTCCCTGACGGAGGTCGTGCACGCCTCTTCGCTCGCCGTCTACCTCGGGTACGGCCGGCGCCCGTCGAAGATGCCGGAGGCGATGGCCTGTCTCGTGCCCCACCTGCAGCAGCGACCTGCGGCGGTGTGCTCGCTGGTGCACCAGCAATTCGGCTTCCGTACGCCGGCGGGGGCCGCCCTGCTGCGGGTGCAGATGGGGGGCGAGCGCAAGCCTCCGCTGGTCGATTGGGACGACGACGCCGCCATCCGTGTGGCGCGTAAAGAGGTTGCGGAGCTGTTCGGGGTTACGGGCGAACCGTTGTTCGCGCAGGTCTCGAGGCGACCTCGGGCCCATCCGCAGTACGTCGTCGGACACCGCAAGCGCATCGAGAAGATCGAGCAGGAGCTCGCTCTTCACTCTGGCTTGCTGCTCGCCGGTAGCTGTCTTTACGGCGCCACCGTGGCGGACGTCGTCGAGAACGGTCGCTCGACGGCGGCGACGATCTCGGACATCGCGCGAACGCGCCTGGCCTGAGAGCCGAGAGCCCGCCAGCGACATGCCCGGGGCGACCCCATGGGCGCGACTGTGAGCCGATCGCGGCAACGGTTCGGAAGGCGGGTGCGATACCGTCAGCGATCGTAGCGTCGGAGAAACCCCTGATAGCGGTCGACAAGCTGCTCCTGCAGCGACAGAACCTGCGAGTTCCGGAGCCCACGGCGTCGGAGGACCGTGCCGACCGGCTCAACCGTCCATGCCGGCCTGCTCGCGGACGTAGCGCGCGGCGGCCTCATGCGTACCGAACCAGGCCCCGCCCTTGGCCTGGATGTGATCGATCAGCCCCTGCAGCGCCACGATGCGCGAGCGGTGCCCGACGATGTGCGGATGCATGGTCAGCAGCAGCATCGTGCGCTCTTCCCAGGCACGGTCGAACTCGTCGATCCACACCTGCATCACGTCTCGCGGCGGGCTGTAGCGCGTGCCCAGCGGATTGAAGAGCGGCGCATCGTCGAGGATCCACTCCACTGGCAGCTCGACCATGCCGGTGGGCTCGCCGTCGGCGACGAGCTCGTACGGCCGGTCGTCGGCCATGAGCGAGCTCTCGTACAGGAAGCCGAGCTCGCGGACGATGCTCAGCGTGTTCGGACTGAAGTTCCACGACGGTGCCCGGTAGCCGACCGGCCGGGTTCCGGAGATCTCCTCGATTGCGGACACCGCCTGTTGCAGCAGGCGGCGCTCGGTATCGCCGTCGAGCACCGAATTCCGCTCGTGGATCCACCCGTGCGCCGCGATTTCGTGCAAGCCCGAGGCCTGAATGACTTCGGCCTGTCCGGGTGCCAGCTTCAAGCTCCAGGCGGGGAAGAAGAACGTTGCCGGGATT
>CBDUAS010000289.1:0-5659 GCA_965365185.1 uncultured bacterium
GCAACGCCTCGATGCGATCATTGCTGAAAATCGTGCGAGCCGCAATGCGGAGCGCTTGCCGGCGACGAGACCCCGGGTCTGGTGGAATCAACGCGCCTTGCTTTTGGCCAGCGTGCCTCTATTGTGATCGAATGGCCCTGCAGCGTTCACTCGGGCCGGACCCGCACGGAGAGCGGTCGATGAGCCACCTGCGTGATTCGCTCGAGCTGTCGTCGTATGGAGCGCACGCCGAGGATTCCGAGGGGCGACGTTTCCCGGAGTCCGAGCACGCGTACCGGAGCTGTTTCGAGCGCGACCGCGACCGCATCATCCACGCCCGCGCCTTCCGGCGCCTCGAATACAAGACCCAAGTATTTCCCAACTACGAGGGCGACCACTTCCGAACCCGCCTGACGCACACCATCGAAGTCGCTCAGATCGCCCGAACGGTGGCTGCCGCACTACGCCTCAACCAGACACTCGCCGAGGCGATAGCGCTGGCCCACGACCTCGGGCACCCGCCGTTCGGCCATGCGGGAGAGGAGGAGCTCGACCTGTTGTTGGCGGACTCCGGGGGATTCGAGCACAACCGGCACTCCTTGCGGATCGTCGAGGAGCTGGAGGAGCGTTACGCGTCTTTCCCGGGCCTGAATCTGAGCTACGAGGTGCGAGAGGGGATCGTCAAGCACACGACCCGCTACGACCGCTTCCGCCACAACGAGCTGCGGGACTACCGGCCGGACCTGCAGCCGCTGCTGGAGGCACAAATCATCGATTTCGTAGACGAAATTGCCTACAACGTCCACGACATCGATGACGGCGTGGAGGCCCATATCGTCTCCGTCGAGGCGCTTGTTGCAGACGTGCCGGTGTTCGCTCGCTTGTACGCACGGGAGGTCGAGCGGCACCCGACCGCCGACGAACGACAGCGCTTCAACGAGACCATACGCAGGCTCCTCGATATTCTGGTCACCGACCTGATCCAGACGTCCGCCGACCGGATTCGGGCGGCCGGGATTGCCACGGTCGAGGATGTACGCAGGCACCCCGAAAGGCTGGTCGGGCACAGCGAGGAGGTCGAGGCGCAGCTCGAATCGATCGCCGCGTTCTTGATGCGACGGCTCTACCGCAGCCCGAGAGTGGAAAACGAGATGCAGCGAGCCCGGCGCGTCATTCGCGCGCTGGTGACCGACTACCGGCAGAACCCCACGCGGCTGCCGGAGCGCCACCAAGCGCGCATCCCCGAGCTCGGTGAGGCAACGGTCATTGCCGATTACGTTGCCGGGATGACGGATCGCTTCGCGCTGCAGACCTACGCCAAGAGCGCTGGTGGTGGGCCGCGACGGACGAGCGGACTTCCCGGCGACAGCCAGGACTGAGGCGCCGGACTCAGTCCTCTTCCTCGTCCGCGTCCTCGGGCTCGTCCTCGATCTCGTCGCCGTCCTGGCGGCACGCTACCACCAGCGTTGCCGGAAGAACGATGGGCTGAGCCCACTTGTCGAACTTGATGGAGTAGAAGCGCTCTCGCTGCTTGGGATGGAATCCGGCGGCGGCGACCTCGTCTGCCGACAGCTCGCGCTCGACGGTGCCTTTCCAATCCTTGCGGACAATGACCTTGTGCCCGATGTTGTCGCGCAGCTCACCGGGCGTACGAACGACTTTGACGCGCATGGAGGTACCCGCTGGCTCTCTCTTTTGCTCCCCCGCCGCGTTCCGCGAAGGCGGGTCGTTACCGGAACGCCCCACAGCTCCGAACTGTAGCACTATGGTAACCTGACGGCGATTTCGCGACTCCGCCGCGCGCGAGCGCTCGTCTCACCTCCGCGATCCATCCGCACTCTTCACACGGAGTTTGTCCATGCCCTACAAAGGCTTCACCGTCGAGAAGGAAAACGGGACGGCAATCGTCACCATCAACGTCCCGCCCGCCAACACCTACAACTTCGAGCTCATGAAGGAGCTCGACGCGATCATCGAGGACGTGCGTCTCGATACCGACGTCAACGTGATGATCTTGACGGGAAGCGACAAGATGTTCTCGGCGGGCGCGGACATCAACATGCTCAAGCAGAGCGACCCCACCTACAAGGCGACCTTCTGCCTGCACTGCCAGGAGACGTTGATGGAGCTCGAGCGGATGCCCAAGATCGTCATTGCAGCGATCAATGGGCACTGCGTCGGCGGCGGGCTAGAGATCGCGATGGCCTGTGACCTGCGGTTCATGCGCACCGGCGGCAAGATCGGGCTGCCGGAGGTATCCCTGGGCGTGCTCCCGGGCACGGGCGGCACACAGCGACTGCCGCGCTTGGTGGGCAAGGCGCTGGCGCTCGACCTGATGATCACCGGGCGGACGATATCGCCGGAGGAAGCACGGGACATCGGCCTGGTCAACGATGTGGCGGATGGCGACGCACTCGAGTTCGCCAAGGAGTACGCGGCCAGGCTCAACCAGGGTGCTACCAAGGCGATCGGGTTGATCAAAGTCGCCGTGCAGGAGGGCACCGAGATGGCCCTCAACAACGGCTTGGCGCTCGAGCGCGAGCTACAGAATCGGTTGTTCGTCACCGAGGACGCCCAGGAGGGGCTGCAGGCCTTCATCGAGAAGCGCAAGCCCGAGTTTCACGGGCGCTGACCACGGTATTCCGGGTAACGGCCCGGCCCGAGGTCGGGCAAGGAGGTTGAGCGATGCCAGTCGAAGTCGCTGACGCCATCGCTTCGGCGCCGAGCAAGCTGCACATCGGCGGCGAGTTCCGCGACGCCGAGGGGGGTGAGACGTTCACGTCGATCAACCCGGCCACGGAGGCCCCGATCGCCGAGGTGGCTTCGGCCAGTGTGGGCGACGTTGACGACGCCGTCGCCGCGGCGCGTGGCGCCTTCGAAGAGGGGCCATGGGCCGAGATGACGGCACGAGATCGTGGGCGCATCCTCTGGCGCCTCGGCGAGTTGCTGCGCGAAAACCTGGAGCAGGTCGCGATTCTGGAGACCGTCGACAACGGCAAGCCGATCTTCGAATCGCGCTACGTCGAGATCCCCATGGTCGCGGACGTGTTCCAGTACTACGCCGGATGGGCCGACAAGGTGCACGGCGAGGTCATCCCCGTGAGCGGCAATGCGCTCGACTACACGCTGCGAGAGCCGCTGGGTGTCGTTGCCGCGATCGTGCCGTGGAACTTCCCGCTGTTGCTGGCTTCGTGGAAGATCGCTCCGGCTCTGGCGATGGGCAACACCGTCGTCGTCAAGCCGGCGAGCAACACGCCGCT
Organism: uncultured bacterium; assembly: GCA_965365185.1. Lineage (GTDB taxonomy): Bacteria > Acidobacteriota > UBA890 > UBA890 > UBA890 > CBDCGW01. The sequence goes on from CBDUAS010000289.1 coordinate 3,240, forward strand.
CACGGCGCTCAAGCTTGCCGAGCTGGCGGCGGAAGCGGGCCTGCCGCCGGGAGCCTTGAACATCGTCCCCGGGCGCGGATCTGTGGTCGGTAATGCGCTGGTCGAGCATCCGGGCGTCGACAAGATCGCCTTCACCGGCGAAACGTCGACCGGACAGGGCATCCTGCGCCGCTCCGCCGATACGCTCAAGAAGATCACCTTGGAGCTGGGCGGCAAATCACCCAACATCGTGCTCGCGGACGCCGATCTGGATGCAGCGGTAAAGGGCGCTACGATCGGCATCTTCTATGGCAAGGGCGAAGTATGCGCCGCGGGCTCGCGCCTTTTTGTCGAAAGATCGATCGCCGACGAGTTCATCGATCGGGTGGTCGAGCGTACGGAGAAGCTGGTGCCCGGCGACCCGATGGATCCCAAGACGCGGTTGGGGGCCATCGTCTCCGCCGGGCAGATGGAGACCGTCCTGGGGTACGTGGAAGCGGGAAAGAGCGAAGGGGCGCGACTGCGCACCGGCGGCGAGCGTGCCGACGTCGGCACGGGAAAGGGCTTCTTTCTCCGCCCGGCGGTCTTCGACCAGGTGGACAACTCCATGAAGATCGCCCAGGAGGAGATTTTCGGGCCGGTGCTCGCGGTCATCACGTTCGACGACGAGGAGGACGCGGTGGAGCAGGCGAACGCGACGCCGTTCGGCCTTGCCGCGGCCGTGTGGAGCCGTGACATCGGTCGTGCTCACCGCGTCGCGCGGGGTTTGCAGGCCGGCACCGTGTGGGTGAACACGTACAACCGTTACGACGTCGCTGCGCCGTTCGGCGGCTACAAGGAGAGCGGCTACGGGCGTGAGCTCGGCGTTCACGCCCTGGAGCACTACACCCAGGTCAAGAACGTCTGGGTCGACCTGGGCTGAGGCAAGGCGGAGACATGTTCGATTTTCGCGAGACCCGTCCGGTGGTGATCGCCGGCGCCGTGCGCACTCCGATCGGCAAGTTCGGTGGTGCGCTCAGCCCCCTGACCGCCGTCGAGCTCGGTGCCGCGGCAGCGCGCGCGGCGCTGCAGCGCGCCGGCGTCGAAGCGCACCTGGTTGACGAGACCATCATCGGTCACGGCCGTCAGGCCGGCTGCCGTCCCAACCCCGGCCGGCAGATCTCCGTTGCCGCCGGGGTGCCGCATGAATCTCCCGCGTACACCGTGAATCAGGCCTGCGCTTCGGGGCTGAAGTCGGTCATGCTGGCGGCGCAGTCGATCGCCCTCGGGGCGGCGGAGGTGATTGTTGCCGGCGGCACCGAGAGCATGAGCAATACGCCTTACATGCTGCCCCAAGCACGCTGGGGATACCGATTGGGCCACTCGAAAGTCGTCGACGGCATGTACCACGACGGTCTCGTCTGTCCGCTCTGCGGCGAGGTCATGGGGCTCACCGCCGAACGGCTTGCCGAGCAATATGACATCAGCCGCGAGGAGCAGGATCGGTTCGCCATGGAATCGCAACACCGTGCACAGGCGGCGCGCGAAGCAGGTCGCTTCGCCGACGAGGTCGTCGGTGTCGAGGTGCCGCAACGCAAGGGCGATGCGAAGCTGATTGCCGTGGACGAGCACCCGCGTGACGACGTCACGCTGGAGCAGCTCGCCAGGCTCCCGGCCGTCTTCAAAGAAGGCGGGACCGTCCACCCCGGTAACAGCAGCGGCATCACGGACGGTGCGGCGGCGATGGTGGTGCTTTCCGCCGACGCGGCCGCGGAGTTCGGTGTCGAACCGATGGCTCGAATCGTCGCCGCAACCCAAGGGGGCGTCGACCCGGAGGTCATGGGGCTGGGGCCGGTGCCGGCCACGCGGGAGCTTTTCGAGTCCGTCGGGATCGGCTGGAACGACCTGGACCTCGTCGAGCTGAACGAGGCCTTCGCCGCCCAGGTTCTGGCGGTCGACCGCGAGCTCCAGATCGATCGGGACAAGCTCAACGTCAACGGCGGTGCGATCGCGCTGGGCCATCCGATTGGCTGCACCGGGGCGAGGATTCTGGTAACCCTGCTGCACGAGATGAGCCGTCGGGACGCGCGTCGGGGGCTCGCCACGCTCTGCGTCTCCGGTGGAATGGGGACGAGTCTGCTGGTCGAGCGATGAACAACGCGACGGTCGGCTACGAGGTGCGGGATACCGTCGCCTGGATTCGGCTCGAACGCCCGGACAAGCTCAACGCTCTGGCGGGCGACATGCGGCAGCGGCTGCTGGAGCACGTTGCTGCGGCCACACGAGACGACGCCGTTCGCTCCATCGTGATCACCGGAGCCGGTCGCGCGTTCTGCGCCGGGGGCGACGTCGACAACATGGTTCGACTGCGGGCCGCCCGAGACACCGCGGGCTTCGGCCGACTGCTGCAGGCGGGCAGCGAGCTCATGCTGGCCCTACAGGCATTTCCCGGCCTCACCGTG
>CBDUAS010000290.1:0-5640 GCA_965365185.1 uncultured bacterium
TCGTCCAATCCGACCACAAGCGATCCCGCGACCTTCGGCGGTATCGGTGTCGGCCAAAGAGCAGACCTCGTCTTGCTGCGGGGTAACCCGCTCGACGACATCGGCAATGCCCAGGAGATCGAAGGCGTCGTCTTGCGAGGGCGTTGGCTACCGAGGGAAGAGCTCGACACGCTGCTCGAAGGCGCAGCGGCGGCGCTGTCGGGAGCGCCGCCGCTGGGAGGTTCTTGACCCGCGGAGGGATTCTGACCTGACGCCAGATGCCTGCCGCGCCGCGCCCGGCCTTCCTTCACGACGAACGCAGCGCTTCGTAGATCTCGGCGCCGGAACCCGCCGGCCGCACCAGCCAGATCCGGCGCAGCGACGATGGCCCGGCCGAGGCCGTTGCGACGGCGCGCAACGCGCGATGCAGGAGCTCGACGAATTCGAGTGCCGGAAGACGGCCGTGCTCCGTCCCCAGGAGCGGAAGACGCAGCGATTCGCAGCCGAGGTGGATCGCCTGGTGTAGCGCCGCCGTCAACGCCTGCTCGACCCATTGCGCTGTCCACGAAGGCTCGCGGTCCAGGTCGTGTACCACGGCGAGCAGCCGTGTCGGCGATCCCGTCGCGACCACGACCGTGCCCGGGGCCTCGGGCTTTGCCTCCCACGCCTGCGTCATCACCCGAACCGGGTGTCCCGGGGAGACGACGGTCCGCGTGTCCGCGCTCAGCGCCAGCCAGGTGTCTTCCTCCAGAACGGTTGCGTCCACGTGAAAAGGAGGGTCGTCGTCGCGCGCCAGGACAACGTCGATACCACAGACACTCGCCCGTAGCCGTCGGCCGCCGGGCAAAACGTCGAATCTGTTGCGTCGCCCCTGTTCGTCGTCCATTCAGACGGCGGCGACCATTCGCTCGATGGCGCGTCGGGCGCGCGCGGCAACGGCGGCGTCGACGCGCACCTCGTGAATGCCCTCACGCAATGAGCGGGCGACGTTCTCCAGCGTGATCATCTTCATGAACATGCAGACCGCATCGGATTTCACCGGCACGAAGGTCCGCTCTGGGTACTGCTTCTTCATTTGGTGCAGGATCCCGGTCTCGGTGGCAACGAGAAACTCCGACGCCGGAGACGAGTCGATGCACTGCACCATCCCGGTGGTGGAGGTTATGCGGGTGCGCTCTCGGGGCAAGTCGCCCTTCGCGAGCTGCCACATGACGTTGGAGACGCAGCCACACTCCGGGTGAACGAGCAGCTCGGCGTCGGGACGCTCGGACATCTGTCGGTCGACGTCGGCAGGACGGATGCCGGCGTGCACGTGACACTCACCCATCCAGACGTGGACCGTGCGACGGGTTTGCTCGCGCACGTACTCGCCGAGAAACATGTCCGGGGCGAACAGGACCTCCTGGCCTTCGGGGATCGATTCCACGACCTGGAGGGCGTTCGCGGAGGTGCAGCAGTAGTCGGCTTCCGCCTTGACCTCTGCCGAACAATTGACGTACACGACCACCGCTGCCCCGGGGTGCGCGGCCTTCCACTCGCGAAGCTGTTCGGCCGTGATCGTCTCGGCAAGGGAACATCCGGCTTCTTGATCCGGGATCAGCACCGTCTTCTCCGGGCACAAGACGGCTGCGGTTTCCGCCATGAAGTGCACGCCGCAAAACACGATCGTGGAGGCTGCCGTGGAGCGGGCTTGAAGCGACAGCCCGAGGGAGTCGCCGACGAAGTCGGCGAGGTCCTGAATCTCCGGGATCTGGTAGTTGTGAGCGAGTACGACCGCGTCGCGCTCTCTCTTCAGGTCGCGGATCTCTTCCACGAGCGCCCGACGCGCCGCCGCATCGTTGCCATTCGAGCCGGGGACGGGCCGCAAGTCCGGAGGACGGGTCGGTTGCTTTGCTTCCATGTTGGGTCAAGGGGTTGGCCCGGCGGCGATGTTCGAGATCAGTCGCCGACGTGAAGGGTGAAATCGATGTGCCGCGCCGAGGACGTCAGGACGCCCATCGAGATGACGTCGACGCCCGTGTCCGCGTAGTGCGCCACTGTATCGAGGGTGATTCCTCCGGACGCCTCCAATGATACCGCCCCGCGCAGGTCGGCATCATCCAGGGCCTCCACGACTGCGGTGACACCGGTCGGCCCCAGGTTGTCGAGCAGCAGTGTGTCGGCCCCCGCGCGCGCCGCCAGCAGGGCGTCCCCCACCGATTCGATCTCGATCTCGACCGGCACGCCGCGGCCCCCGGCCCGCCGCAATACTTCGGCGATGTCGCCGCCCAGCGCCAGGTGGTTGTCTTTGATCAGGATGGCATCCGCGAGGTCGAACCGGTGCGGCGAACCGCCACCCAGTACAACCGCCTTCTTTTGCAGCGATCGCAGGCCGGGAAGCGTCTTTCGGGTGGCGGAGATCCGCGGAGGGTGCGGCGCTCTCTTGCCGGTGTGGGCGGTGGCCACGCGCGTCACGGCCTCCCGTGTCAACGTGGCGACGCCGCTCATGTGGCTCATGATGTTCAGCAAGGTGCGCTCCACGCCGAGGACGCCGTGCGCCGGGCCGCTGACCTCCAGCACCACGACACGGGCCCCGATGTCGTCTCCGTCCACGGCGTGGGGGTGGGCGTCGAGTTCCACGGCTCTGGCCAGGGCGACCGCCTCCTCGAGCCCGGCGATCACCGCCGGCTCGCGGCTCTCGACTCGACCCCGGGCCGACATGCCGGCGTCGATGATCGACTCTGTCGTGACGTCGCCGCGACCGAGATCTTCATCCAGGAAGGCAGCGAGCAGAGATGCGCCCTCGGCCGTGGTGCCCATTGGTCTACCTGTCGCTACGCTCGGTTTGTCGGGGTCGCATGTGGCTGCTCTGCCGGGAGCCGGAAGAAGAAAGTGGTTCCGTCGGATCTCGGCGAACGATAGCTGATCTGCCCACCGTGCGCCTCGATGATGCTGCGGCTGATCGAGAGCCCCATTCCCATCCCTTCCTGCTTGGTGGAGAAGAACGGCTCGAACACCCGCTCCGCGTCGTTCTCCGCAATCCCCGAGCCTCTGTCTGTGACCGCGACCTCGATCATGTTGCCGTCAACCAACGCGGTGTGTATCTCGACCAGGCCATCGCCGCGCTCGCTGGCTTCGATTGCATTGCGTATCAGATTGAGAACAACCTGCTGGAGCTGCACGTCGTCGACGAGGACGTCGGGGAGGTCCTCATCCAGGTGTAGCCTCAGCTCGATTCCCAGCGCCCGCGCGTCGACTTCGGCGAGCGGGAGGACCTCGCGCACCAGGTGGTTCACGTCGCAGACGCGAATCTCGCTCCTGCGCTTGCGAACCAGGGCCTTGAGTCCGTGGATCATGTCACCGGCTCGTACGGCCTCCTTCGAGATGCGCGCCAGTACATCGAGGATCTGATCCTCATCGATGAGGTTCGCTTCGATCATGCGTCGGCAGGCCTGCGTGTAGGTCGAAACCGCGGTGAGCGGTTGATTGACCTCGTGTGCGATGCCCGTGGCCATCTCTCCGAGCACGTTGACGCGCGACATGTGGGCCAGTCGCTCGCGATGTTCGAGCGCTTCCGACTCCGCCGCGAGCCGCTCCGCCTCGGCCTGCTTGCGGGAGGTGATGTCGATCATGAAACCGCGCAGCATCGTCGGTCGGCCGTTTTCCTTTACGACGGCGACCAGATCGTGCAGCCACACGGTGCTGCCATCCGCGGCAACCATCCGGTACTCGACCTCGAAACGGTCGGCTGTCGGTGCCGTTCGCTGAAAATAGTCGGCTGCGTCCTGCGCGTCCGCGGGATGCATGTGATCGACCCAGAAGTCGGGCTCGTACCAGCGTTCGATCGGATAGCCGAGGACATCGACCGCCTGGGGGCCGACGTAGGTGAAGTTCCAGGTGTTGGCGTCGGCTACCCAGGGAATGACCTGGACCGTCTCGATGAGGAGCCGCAGGCGTTCCTCGCTCTCACGCAACGCCTCCGTGCGCTCGGCGACGCGATCCTCAAGCTGTCGCCGATACTCCTTATCGCGCTGACGAATCATCGAAGCCTGCCGGCGACGGCTTTCGGCGAGCAGGACAACGAGGGTCGCCATGATGCCCACCGGTACGTAGAAGAGCGGCTGTCGGTAGAACGGCAAGAGCGGGCTGAACGAGCGTGCGTCGCTCGCGGATCCGGAACCGGCGAAAAGGCCGCGGACTTGCACCTCGAAGACATGCTCGCCGGCGGCAACGCGGGTGAGCAAGGCCTCGCGGGTTGTCGACCACCTCGTCCACTCGCCGCCGTCGAGCCGATAACGTGTCAGCAACGAGCCTGGAGCGACCTGTCCCCAGAACGCGTCGGCGGTCCAGCGCAGCAGCGCGGAGCTCCGCTCCACCACCGGCGGGCTGAGGGTCACCCGCGGTCCCGGTCGCTCGGCTTCCGCGAGGCTCAAGACGGCGACACCGCGTCCCGAGGTGCCGACGATGACCCGGTCGTCCAGGGGCAGGATCGGCCACAGCATCGGCGTGCTCAGGCCGGTGGTCACGCCGAAGTTGTACCACTGGCCGTTGTCGAGACAGGACAGCCCTCCTCGGGTCGAGATCCACAGCTCGCCGTGGGGGCCGACGCGCACCTCCTGAACGTCGTCGTGGATCAAGCCGTCGGTCGTGGTCAAGTAGTGCGGCCGATCGTCGTCGTCGATGAAGCCCAAGCCACTGCTCTGGTCGCCGAACCACAGACGATCGGTGTCGTCGACCGCGAGCGTGAAGACACGGTTCTTCCGCAGCCCGGTTCCCGTGGTCCAGTGTTTCCACTCGCCCTTGCGCCAGCGGCTGATGCCGCCATACGTGGCGAACCATCTGCTGCCGTCTGCCGCTTCGACGAAGTCGTAGACGCGGCCGTGCAGCAGGCCTTCCTTCGGCGTCCAGGACCGGAATCTCACGTCGCCCGACCAGGGCCCGTGACCGTCATCCTGCAGCAGATAGGCCCCGGGCTCGGGTCGATCGACGGCGATGCCCGTCATCGGGGCCATGCCGAGGAACCAGAGACGACCGGCGCGATCTCTGCGTATCTTGTGAACCAGGGACGCACCGAGCCCGTCCTTCGCGCCGAAATGCTGCCATTGGCTCCCATCCCAGCGGTAGACGCCCTCGAGGCTGGAGCCACTCGAAACCCAGATGCCGCCGTGGCGATCCTCGGCAAGGCCGGTGATCTCGCGGAGGGGCGCCCCACCCAGACTGTCGATCCACTCGACGTCGCCGCGCGGGCGGTGCACGGCGAGCCCGCGGCCGGTCGCCAGCCAAAGCGAGCCATCGCGGCCGGACAGGATCTCGAGAATGTCGTTTCGCAGGTCGGGGGAGGGAACCTCCCAGCGGGTCCAGCGCGTCGAGGAAGCCCGAAAGAGACCGAGCCCGCGCTGGGTCCCCACCCACAGGTCGCCATTGGCGCGGAATCTCACGAAGAGCACGCCCGTCATCTGCGGTGGCACCCTCTGGATGTGCGACCAGCGACCCGACCGCCGCACCCGCGCGTCGCCTGAGCGATAAACGACGATGGCGTCGCCGGCGCGGGATATGTCCATGGATGCCAGCAGATCGGCCGTCTCCGTGGGGTTGCGCCGTGGCGATTCGCCCCTCGACCATTCCCAGATGCCGCGCGCATGCAGCGGGGCCCCGATCGATGCCAGGCCGTCGCCGGCGGGC
>CBDUAS010000291.1:0-5635 GCA_965365185.1 uncultured bacterium
GGCTTCGGCGCGCTCGCTCGCAGGCGCCTCGTCCTTGCCCAGATACAGCGTCTGCGAGGGAAATGCGAAGCCCGTTCCGCTGGCTTCGATGATTTCCATGATGCGCAGGAAGATGTCCTCTCGAATGCCCAGGAATTCGTTCCAGTCGGTGGTGTCGACGTAGGCGAAGATCTCCAGATCGAGCGAGTACGCGCCGAACCCCACGAAGCGGATGCGGGCCGGATCCGCCGTCACCCGCTCGTGCGAATAGAGCAGCTTGCGGATCTCGACGAGGATGTAGCGGAGCTGGTCGGGCGTGGTCTCGTAGCGAACGCCGATCATCGCGAACAGGCGCATGCGATCCCGCTCGGTGTAGTTTTCGAGCTGCAGGTTCGCAAACTCCGCGTTTGGAATCGAAACGACCGTGCGGTCGAGCGTGCGCACGCGCGTCGAGCGAACGCCGATTTCTTCGACGGTTCCGATCTTGTCTCCGAAGCGGCAGAAATCACCCACGCGAACGGGGCGGGCCCCGTAGAGCGTCAAGCCCCCGAAGAGGTTCTCGATCGTCTTCTGGGCGGCGAGCGCGACGGAGGCGGCGGCCGGAAGGTCGATAGCGGCAAAGCCCCCGCCGGAGTTCTGCGTGCCGCCCGGCGCCCGCGTGGCGCCGTTGAAGATCACCACTTCCTTGCTGTAGCCCTCCACGCGTCGCCAGTCACCCCCGAACGACACCCGGGAGCCGGCGTCCCCCGTTGCCAACCAGCCGTGTCCCCCGGCACCCAGATCGGTCGCCGGTACCCGCTGCGTCAATACCAGGCGTTCGCTGTTGCGGTCGGCGGCGACGCTGCTGAAGTCGCTTTCGAAGACCTGCGTCCGAGCCAGGCCGTAGGCGTTCCAGCCGCTCACGCCTTGCTCATCCAGGCTGCTCCAGGCGGCGCTCACCCCCCATAGCTCAGTGGCGTTCCGCTGCAGCGGCGTGCCGTTGCGGCGACGCTCGTTCAGCCCTTCGAAGTTGACGGTCAGCCCGGCCTCCAGGTCGAAGCGTAGGCGGGCCGCCTGGCTGGCCGCGGCAATCTCGGTGTCGACGGTGCCGCGCTCCGCGGGGGCCGTCTGGATGTAGCCGTCCGTATCGAAGATCTGGGCGCTGCCGAAGATCGATCCGCCGTCGAAGGCCCCACCGGCGGCGATGCCGAAGCGCACGGTGTTGTCGGAGCCCGCCAACGCCTGCATCTCCAGGTCGGTGTCCATCCGCTTGCGCGTGACGATCTGCAGCACGCCCCCGAGGGCCTGGCTGCCGAACGGCGCCGATCCTCCGCCCAGCGCCACCTCGACTTGCTCGACGCCGAGCAGCGGCACGCGGTCCCAGTACACCCAGCCGCCGAACGGATCGTTCATCGGCACGCCGTCCACCAGGACCAACGCCCTGCTGACGCCGCTCGGGGCGATGCCGCGGAGGTTCAGCCCTTGTGCGGTGGGGTGCGAATCGCGGCTCGACGTACGCCGGAAGAGGCTGACCGAGGGGGACGATCGCAGTGCTTCGTCGAGCACGATCGCCGGGGCATCCTGCAGTTCGCGCGCTTCCCAGGTCGTCGCCGCGGCGGGCAAGTCCGAGATCCGCACCGGCAGGCGCGTGGCGCTCACCGTCACCAGCTCCTCGCGGCGTGGTGGTTCTTGTTGCTGGCCGGAATCAACGCCCGCGGCCTGCGCCGCGGGAACCGCGTCGATGGGAACAGCGTCAATCAGGAGGAATCCGGCGAGGATGCCGATCGTCGGCACGAGGCGGCTCATGGGCACGTATGCTAGCAGGCCGCGAGCGCTACCTCTCCAGCGACCCGCTTACCGGACGGAGCGCGCCGTCGGAACGAGAAGAGAGCTATCTCAGGCGGGCGGCAGCAGCTCCGCCAGACGCCCGACGTCGACGTTTCCTCCCGACAGCACCACGCCGACGCGGCCCCCGGGCGGCAACGGGACCCGGCCGCCGAGCAGGGCCGCGACGGCCGCCGCCCCCGCGGGCTCCACCAGCAACTTGCAGCGTTCCAGCAACAGCGCCATGGCGCCGCGGATGTCGGCGTCGGACACAGTGATCACCTCTTCCACCGCGTCTCGCGCCACGGCCAGGTTGCGCTCGCCGACGAACGGCGGTGCCAGCCCGTCGGCGATGGTCTCGAGGTGCTCGAGGCGCACCACCTTGCCGGCTGCGATGGCCGCGCTCATGGTCGCGGCGCCCTCCGGCTCGACGCCGAAGACGCGGGTTGCAGGCGCAAGCGAGCGCAACGCTGTCGCCACCCCGGCGATCAGCCCGCCGCCGCCGATGCCGGTGATGACGGCGTCGAAGCTGCCACCGTCCTCGTGCATCTCCAGACCGACCGTACCGTGCCCGGCGATCAGCATGGCGTCATCGAAGGGGTGAATGAGCGACAGGCCACGCTCCCTGCGAAGCTCTTCGAGCTTCTCGAAGGCGGCGTGCACGTCACCGTGCAGCACGCATTCGGCGCCGTAACCACGGGTCGCTGCCACCTTGCTCGCCACGGCCGCCTCCGGCATCACCACCACGGCCTTGACCCCCAGGCGGGCGGCGGCGTAGGCGACGCCTTGCGCGTGGTTGCCGGCAGAAATGGTGATTACGCCGCGGGCGGCGCTGTCGGCGTCGAGGGTGGCGATGCGGTTGATGGCCCCGCGCGGTTTGAACGACCCGGTCTTTTGCAGGTTCTCGCACTTCAGCACCACCTCGTAGCCGCAGGCGCGCGACAGCGTTTCGCTGCCGCACAGCGGCGTGCGGTGAAGGTGGGGTGCGACGCGCCCGGCGGCGGCGCGTATGTCGTCGATGCTCGGAAGGTCGGCTGCGGTCATGAGCCCATCGCGGGAGCGAGTCTGCGGGCAAGGCTACCGGTTGGGCCTGCGGCGCGCGAGCGTCGGAAGTCGATGCGGTCTTGATGTACTATCAAGGCCACCGCGCGGCGGCGTTCTTCGACGCGGTCTCTGACGAATTCTCACGGAGGATCGATCGATGCTGGCAGATCTGTTCATGACTCCCGGGAAGGGCTTCGCCGAGCAGCTCACCTACTGGGCGCACACCTACCTGCCGTTCAGTCGCTGGCGTCAGGCGATCGACGAAGTCGTCGCGCAAACCGCGCAGGAGGCGTCGCGCTACGGTATTTCGGCAAGGCCGGTGGATCGGCGGCGGGCGTATCAAGTGGCACGCATGATGGTGCCCAACCGGCACGGGGAGCATCTGGTCGACCTGACACCGGACGCCTACAACCAGTTCAGCCCGACGTCCTGTGCCAAGAGCCACTCTGGCAAGAAGAAGATCGCCACCGCGGCGGAACGGCAGCGCCTGTACCGCACGCATCCGCAGACGCTTGCGTACCTGTTGACGCCGACACCGCTGGCGCGTCTGAGGCTCGGGGGTTCCGCACCCGGGACGATCTGCGGCGCGCCGATGGCGGAGGCGGCGGCACCCGCGGACGCCATTGCATCGAGCTTGCGAGAGCAAGCCGCCGGCAAGGGCGGTGCCGATGTCGACGCGCTCGCCGGTATCGTCGCGCAGCTCCACGCCGGCCCGCCGAAGCAGGAAGAAGAGCCCGCCGCTGCCTGACTTTCAGCCGCGTCGCTGATGGCGGCGGCAAAGGAACCTTCGCATGGGGCGTGAAAAGCCACCGCTGATACAGCCGGCGGCAGACCCGGTGCTGCCGGACCCGGAGGCGATTCCGGGACGCGAGCCAACCGTTCAGGTGCAGCTCCAGCGCATCCCGGTGACCCAGACGCTGGGCGAGACGTCGTTCATTCCGGTGTGCGAGCCGGCGCTCTCGGGAAACGAGCTGGAATACGTCAGCGAGGCCATCCGCACGAACTGGATCTCCTCCGCGGGACGCTACATACCGGAGTTCGAGCGCGCGTTCGCCGCCGCCTGCGAGGCGCAGCACGGCATCGCCTGCACCAACGGCACAACGGCGCTGCACCTGGCCATGGCGGTGCTCGATCTGGGTCCTGGCGACGAGGCCATCCTGCCCACGTTCACGATGATCGCCACCCCCAACTGCGTGCGCTATACGGGCGCGACGCCGGTGCTGGTCGACAGCGAGACGACCACCTGGAATCTCGATCTCAACCAGGTCGAAGACGCCATCACGCCCAAGACCAAGGTGATCATCCCGGTCCACACCTATGGACATCCCGTCGACATGGACGCGCTACGCGAGATGGCCGACAGGCACGGCCTGTGGGTCGTCGAAGACGCGGCCGAGGCCCACGGGGCGCGCTACAAGGGACGGCGAATCGGCGGCCTCGGCGATGCCGCTTGCTTCTCCTTCTACGGCAACAAGATCATCACCACCGGTGAAGGCGGGATGATCACCACCAACGACGCGCAGATCGCCTCGCTGGCGCGAAACTTGCGTGACCACGCCTTTTCGACCGAGCGCCACTTCTGGCACCGCTACCTGGGGTTCAACTACCGCATGACGAACCTGCAGGCGGCGGTCGGGGTGGCGCAGACGGAGAAGCTCGACGACTACGTTGTCGCCCGTCGCCGCAACGCGGCGCTGTACAGCGAGTTGCTCGCCGACGTGGAAGGCATCACCACGCCCCCCGAGGTTGGCGAGGTCGAGAACGTCTTCTGGATGTACGGCATCCTCGTCGACGCGCGGGCGTACGGGCTCAATCGCAACCAGCTCCGAGAGGCGCTCGCTGCGCGTGGCATCGAGACACGGACGTTTTTCATTCCCATTCACTACCAGCCGATCTACCACGATCAATTCGCGGGTCAGTCGTTTCCGGTGGCTGAGAAGTTCTGCGCCGACGGCCTTTATCTGCCCTCCGCGTCTTCGCTGACCGAAAGCCAGGTCCGCTACGTCGCTGATGCGGTGGGCGAGATCGCCGAGGAGGCGCACGGCTGAGCGGAGCAACCCGCGCGTCACGGCCGCAAACCAGACCCGAACCGAAAGGACACTGCAATGGCGAAGCTTTCCAGCAAGATGGTCGAAGAGCTCAACGCACAGCTCGGTCGCGAGCTGTCCGCCGCGAACCAGTACCTGGCAATGGCGATCCACCTGGACGCGCAGAGCCTCAATGAGCTTTCGAGCTTCTTCTACGCCCAGTCGGAGGAGGAGCGCGAGCACGCGATGAAGTTCCTCCATTACCTGCTGCAAGCCAACGAGAAGCCGGTCGTCCCGGCGATCCCGGAGCCGTTGGCGGAGTTCGAGTCGTTGGAGCAGATCGCCCAGATGGGACTCGATCAGGAGCAGGAGGTCACCCGCTGCATCCACAAGCTCGTCGACCTCGCACTGAGCGAGAAAGACCACACGACCAACCACTTCCTGCAGTGGTTCGTGGAAGAGCAGCTCGAGGAAGAAGCCACGTTCAACGAGCTTCTCGACGTCGTGCGGCAGTCGGAGAACCTGCTGCTGGTCGAGCAGTACGTGTTCCGCCAGAAGCCCGGGGCGGCCGGCGAGGCGTAGCTCCGTCTCTTCCGAAACCCGCCGGCAGAAGAACGGCCGCCCGGCCAGACCCGCTCGACGACGCCTGGTTTGCGGTCCACGTTGCTTCCGGCGCCGGTTGGCAACCCGGCTTCACCCTCGCTTTCAAGGCAAGCCGAAACCGCAAACCGCGAAGTCCGACGATGTCGTCGGCTCCTGTGCGGGTGGACAGGCTAGGCGCC
>CBDUAS010000292.1:0-5613 GCA_965365185.1 uncultured bacterium
CGCAGGGCTTGTCGATCGAGGCGGTCGAGCGGTCACTGCTCGAGCAGGCGATGGAGGCAAGTCGCTTCAACAAGAGCAGGGCGGCGCGGTTGCTGGGAATATCACGTGCGACTTTGCGCTACCGGCTGAAGAAGCACGGCCTCGACGCCGCTTGATACTCGGCCCCCGAGTCGCGTTTCGACACCGGTTTGCGATGGCTTATTTGAGCCATAGTGGATGAAATGGTTCGTACGGCGCGAAACACCCTGCTGGAGCCGTTTCGCGGCGTATTCTCGGCAGTTTCTTGAGATCGGTGGCGCAAATGAGCCACATCGTGCCCCTCTGCCCGTCAGGCGTTCCGGAAGTTCCTCTCAAACGCAGCGCTGGCGGGGGTTTGAAGCGAAGGGTAAATGGGTCGTTGGCACGCCCATTGCACACTCTGAGCGGCGAAAGCTGGGACACGGGCGACCCAGCCGTTCTCATTTCCTATCTGGGAGGCCGTACATGTCTCTGCAAACTGCCATCCTCGAGGCGCCGGAAGTTCCCTTTCCTGCGCCCCTGCTCGGCGCGCCAGCGGACGAAGAGTGGGTCGACGACGAGGCTTATCGCGAACTGTTCGTGTCGGTTATCGAGCTGGCGATCAAGGACTACGAGTTCCTTCTTCGCATCCGCCGGCAAGATCAGTTGACCCCCTCCGAACGCAAGAAGCTGCGCGGTCTGACGGAGGATGGAGATCCGGAGGAGTTCTTCGCCAGTAGCTGGTTCGAAGACATCTGTCGGATGATCGGCGTCACGCCCGGCGTGATTCGGGAACGGCTCGAGGTTCTGGCCGCCTGATCCGCGCGTCGATCGCGCAACAATTCAGCTTTCAGACGCGGGAGTCGCCTGCTGGTGGCTCCCGCGTTTCTCGTGTGATTGTCGCGATAACCGCGCGTAGGGCCTCGGCACCGAGCACGGCCGCGTGCACCCTGCCCGGGGGCAGACCGCCGAGCGCCGCGATCAGATGATCCGATGTCAGCTCGGCGGCGTCTTCGACGAGCCGGCCGGTGACCATTTCGGTCAGGACCGACGCTACGGCTATCGTCGCGGCGCATCCGTAGGCCTTGAAGCGAGCGCTGCGGATCCGTCGCCGATGGCTGCCTCGCGCACAGCGGACAGGCTCGATTGCAGCAGCCAGGCGCAACAGGTCTCCACAGACGTCGTCGTGCACGATGGCCACGGCGTCCGGCTCCTCCAGGTCTCCGAGGTTCCGTGGCCGTCTGTAATGATCGAGGAACACGGCCGAGTAATCGGTCACCCCGGAGTCTCGCAAGTCATGCTCGCGTCGAAACCGCGGCGGACCTGCCCTCGTAGTGTAAAGGCGCCCAACGTGGCCCCCCCTCGGGGCGGAAAACGGTTGGAGTGGAAAGACAAGCGGCCTATACCATACCCATCCGGAGTTGCACTCCACATCCTCCTGTACGTCCGTTCGCCATCATGAGCTCCCCGGTCATCGAAACCCACGGCCTGTGCAAGGTGTACAAGAGCCTTCTCGGGCCCCCCGTCGAAGCGTTACGGGGCGTCGACATCCGTGTGCAGCGCGGACAGGCCTTCGGCTTGCTCGGTCCGAACGGCGCCGGCAAGACCACTCTGGTCAAGACACTGCTCGGACTGGTCCATCCGACGGGCGGTCGAGCCTACCTCATGGGCGCCAACGCCGGGTCGCCCGCAGCGCGCCGCCGCATCGGCTACATGCCCGAGCTCCGCAACTACCCGCAGTTCCTCACTGCCGCCCGCTGCCTCGACCTGTTTGCCCGGCTGCACGGAATACCCGCTGCCGAGCGCTCCGCCCGCATCGAGCGCGTCCTCGCCGACGTCGATCTCGCCCAGTGGCGCGACCACAAGGTGGGGGGCTTTTCCAAGGGAATGAAACAGCGCCTGGCGCTTGCGCAGGCCCTCCTCAACGACCCCGAGCTGCTCTTCCTGGACGAGCCCGCGGAGGGAATCGACCCCCTCGGCCGCGTTGTCGTGCGCAACTTGCTGCGGCGCGTTCGCGAGCGTGGCACCACTCTGTTCATGAACTCGCACCTGCTCACGGAGGTCGAGATGGTATGCGACGAGGTCGCCATCCTGCACGACGGTCTGGTGGTCGAGTCCGGAGTCCTCGCCGAACTGACGTCGCGAGAGCGCGAGTATCGACTGACGGTCGCCTCCGATATCGAGCGTATTCCCGTCATCCTCGACGGCTCGGTCGGCGGTATCGAGCAGGTCAAGGCGCCCGCCGCACTCGGTGCCTGGAACCTGAGAGTGCGGGATCGCGAGCAGCTCAATGTCGCCATCGACCGCTTGCGGCGCGAAAGCGTCTTGATCGACAGCGTCGAACCGGTGCGCAGCAGCCTCGAGGACGTGTTCTTGCGCGCCATCGGCTCCGCGCCGGAGGACGAGGCGACGGCGCTCGCGGCGACGGCTCCGGGTGCTGCTGCGACGGGCCCGCCCGAAGACCGTCAGGAAGTCGCCTCGTGAACGGAGCGCCGGCAACGACGGTGACGCGTAGAAGCCCGGGCGAGCTGTCGTCGCTGCGGCTGACGCTGCGCCAAATCCGCGCGTTGATCCTGTACACCGTCCGCGAGTCGTTGCACCGCTGGACGCTCGTCGCTTACCTGCTCGGCATCACGTTCTTCCTGCTCCTCATGGCGACGGCCGTCAACCTGGATATCGTCGAGGGGACGCTTGCCTCGGCGCGGCTCTTCGGCCAAGACGTACAGATCGGCGACAGGCAGATCCAAGTCGCCGATGTCGTGCGCTACTTCCAGGTCACCGTCATCTCGATCTTGTATATCGTCGGCGTCGTGTTGGCGCTGTTTCTCACCAGCAACTACGTGCCGGCGCTGGCGCGCGAAGGGTGGGTCGACCTGCTCGTCGCTCAGCCCGTCGCGCGCTCCACTCTGTTGCTCGGCCGGGCACTGGGCTCGGTAACCGTGGTGAGCATCGGCATCGCCTACCTGGTGGGGGGGAGCTGGCTGGTCCTGCGCCTGAAGACCGGCCTCGGGAGTATGGGCTTCTTGTTTGCCGGACTGGTCATTCTGCTGGCCTACGCGGTGTGCTACGCCGCCACGGTCCTCGTCGGCATCATTACGCGCAACGGGCCGGTCAGCGGCATGGTCGGGTTCATGGTCTGGATTGCCGGCCATGTGCTTTATGCGCCGCATCGATTCCCCGAGTGGCGCGTCGCTCTGCCCGCCGGGTGGCGCCGGGATACGGCGGTGGCGATGGCAGAGGGCCTCTACTGGATGCTGCCGAAGAACCAGGGGCTCGGCGAGCTTGCCGTCGACGCCGCCCGCGGCGAGACGTTCTCGCTGGCTGCCGTGTGGTACTCGATTCCCTTTGCCGTGCTGTGCCTTTCCCTCGCCTGCTGGTGGTTTACCCGCCGCGACTATTAGGAGACCCACGATGAACGCGTCACGCAACCTCTCGAAAAGCATGTTGGATTTCGCCACCCTGATGGCCATCGGCGCCCTGCTCGCCTGCTCGGTGACCGTCGATTCCGAGGGCGGAACGCAGAGCGCCGCGCTGATCGACCGGCTGCCGGCGGGGGCAACGGCGATCGGATGGATCGACTTCGAGGACCTTGCGGCGTCGATGACCGCCGAGCAATGGCAAGCGTACGAACAGATGTTCGAGGGCGACGAGGACATGCAGGACCTGGAGCGATTCGCCGAGGTCACCGGGATCGATCTGCGACAAGACATGAAGCAAACGGCTCTGGTGGTGATGCCGGGCGACGACGAGGAAAGCGACCCCATCGTCCTCGCGCACGTGCTCTACGAGGAGGACCGCATCATGGAGCTGTTTGCCAACGCCGCGACCCGCACGTACCAAGGTCGGACCCTCTACGCGGCCAACGAAGTGTTTCGGGAGCTCGAAGGCGCTCTCGGCCAAGACGAGGAGGCGGAGGAGGGTCTCGACGAGGCCGAGTCGCCGGAGGGCGAGCCGGAGGATGATTCAGCCGGCGCGCCGGCGATCGAGCGCGAGGGTTACCTGGTGCTGCTCGACGATCGCACCATCGCTCTCGGCAGCGAACCCGGCCTGCAGATCGTCGTCGATGTCGAGGATGGTCGCCGCGAGGGACTGAAGGCGGATCCGGCAATGAACGATCTGATCTCCGACGTGGCCGGCCAGGGCCAGATCTGGCTCGTTGCCACCCGCGAATCCTGGGACGATGAAATCGGCGACCTCGGGGCCGGAGGCGCCATGGTGCCGACCAACGCCATCGAGAGCATCGAGGTCGTGACCATGTCGATGCGCATGAACGAAGGCATGGCAATGCGCCTCGCAGGCATTACCGCCAGCGCAGCCGACGCGGAGCTGTTGGCCGACGCTCTGAGTGGCTGGACGGCCATCGGCAAGATGGCGCTGCAGGGCAGCCAACCGGAGCTGTTCGAGATCCTCGACCGCGGCCTGCGTGTCGGCAACGAGGACCGCAGCGTCCACATCGAGGCCACGCTGACGCAGGCCGACCTCGACGTGCTGCGCCGGCTCGCCGAGGAGCAGATGGAGGCGGGCGAGGTGATCGGCTCGGGATCCTAGCAGCCCGGGGCGCTGTGCTAATCTGAGCCGCATGAAGCGCACCATACTCATACTCGTCGTCTTGCTGCTGGTTGCCGGCGGCTACGCCTTCTACGCCTATGGTCCGGCCCTCATGGCGGAGCCGTTCGAGGTCAACTCGGTCCGCTACGACGTCGACGCGGATGGCTCGGTCGACCTGGTGCGGTGGAACTTCGACGATCAAGTGACGCTGTGGGAGTGGGACCGCAACGGTGACGGGCAGCTCGAGCTCGTCGCCTACGACGCCGTCGAGACCGCCGCAGCGGACGGCAGCGGCACGTTGGAGCTTCAGCCCAGCGGCTCGATCACGGCCTGGGACTGGGGCGCGAACTCGATCATCGACGACGGCAGCGTTCCCGCGGCCGTCGAGAGCTTCATGCAGCGCGAGGAGGTCGTCGCCGGGCGCGCCGCGCCGGCGACAAGCGACATCGCCCTGGTGGGCGCCGAGATCCGTGGGCTCGTAAACGACATCGAACGCCGCTTCGACGACTTTCGTCTCGCCGATCTGCGTATGCCGATCGTCGGCGCCACGCTTCCCGATCTCGACACCCTGCTGCCGGGGGCGCCGCGCGCCTACCGCAACGGCATCCACCAGGGTTTCGACATGAACTACGGCCACATCGGCGTCTTGACCGGCTACAGTAACCCGGTCGTCGCCGCCAAGGACGGTACCGTCGTTCGCGCCACGCTCGACTTCCAGGAAATGACCGCCGAGGAATACGCGCAGGCCATCGCTACGTCTCAGGCCGCGGGCACCACGCCGCCGGACATCCTCGACAAGCTCCGCGGCCGGCAGGTCTGGATCGATCACGGCTACGGCGTCGTCACCCGCTACGTGCACCTTTCGGGCATCGCTTCCGAGATCGTTGAAGGTAAGAAGGTGCGCGCCGGGGAGATCGTCGGATTCGTCGGCAACTCCGGCACCGAGGCCGCCGTCCGCGGCGAGCGTGACGGAGCGCACCTGCACTTCGAGCTGCGGATCGACGACCGGTACTTCGGCGAGGGAATGAGCTACGACGAGATCCGCACCGCGGGCAACCGCATCTTCGG
>CBDUAS010000293.1:0-5613 GCA_965365185.1 uncultured bacterium
ACCGAGAGCCAGGGTGGCAACATCCGCCGCCTCGACGCCGTATTCCGCCAGCAGGGCAAGAGCATCACGCCGAATCGGCAGAATGTTCTCAACCTTGGCGACTACTTGACCGAAAGCGACGCGGAAGCCGAGGCGACGGGCGGTGGCCGCGGCGGTCTCGGTGGTTTCGGCGGCAACCGTTTGCCTCGCGACCAGTTCCGCTTCAACTGGAGCTCGCCGTTGATCCTGTCGCCACATCAGACGACAACGATCTACTTCGGCGGCAACCACGTGTTCAAGAG
Source organism: uncultured bacterium (assembly GCA_965365185.1). Taxonomy (GTDB): domain Bacteria; phylum Acidobacteriota; class UBA890; order UBA890; family UBA890; genus CBDCGW01. The sequence continues at coordinate 282 of CBDUAS010000293.1, forward strand.
CACCGATCGCGGCGACACCTGGAACATCATCAGCCCGGACCTGTCGTACAACGACCCGGAGACCACCGATCCCGAGAGCGGCGGTCTGACGCGCGACGTCACCAGCGCGGAGACCCACGCGACCGTGCTGACAATCTCCGAATCGCCCATCAAACCCGGCCTCATCGGGGCCGGTACCGACGCGGGCCGGGTCCAGTTGACCCGCGATGACGGCGACAACTGGACCGACGTGCGGCCGAACGTGCCGGGCGTGCCGCGCGGTTTGTGGGTGAGCCGCGTCGCCGCCTCGCGCTACGCGGAGGGGCGCGCATACGTCACCTTCGACGGCCACCGGTCCGACAATTTCGACTCCTGGGTCTTCCGCACGGATGACTACGGCGCCACCTGGAACGACATCAGCGGCGATCTCCCGGCCGAGCCCGTTTACGTGATTGTCGAGGACCCGAAGAACCCGAACCTGCTGTTCGTCGGTACCGAGTTCGGGGTTCACGGCACCGTCAACGGCGGGGAGAGCTGGACACGTGTGATGAACGGTTTGCCCACGGTTCCGGTGCACGATCTGATCATCCATCCGCGCGAGGGTGACCTGATCGCCGCCACGCACGGTCGCAGCGTCTGGATCCTCGACGACATCACGCCGCTGCAGCAGGTCGACGACGACGTGTTGGGGGCCGAGGTCTTCATGTTCGACAACAAGGTGGCGACGCAGTGGCGCGGCGTCAGCCGGGGCGCTACGCGTGGACACAAGCTGTTCATGGGGCGAAACCCGCTGACCATCCAGCAGCGGCAACCCGGCAACTCGCCCAGCGAGCTGACCAACACCGCGGCAATCAGCTTTTATCTACGGGAGGCGCCGGCCGAGGAGGTGACGATCGTGATCAGCCAGATCGACGGTGAGCAGTCGTTCGAGACCTCGATCGAGGCGCACGCCGGCATCAATCGGTACTTCTGGCCGATGAGGTTCGGGCGCGCCGCGGCAGCGCGCGGAGGACGCGGCGGCGCCGGGCAGGTCGCCGCCGGACGTGGTGGTCGCGGCGGCTTCGGCCGTGGGCCCCAGGGCCCAGCGGTATCGCCCGGCACCTACCGGGTGAGCCTGACGACTGGTGGCCAAACGTACACGAAGACGTTGACAGTCCGTGCCGATCCGGAGGCTTCCACGATCGATTGAGGCGACGCGGCCGCGGATGCCGGTTGCCGAGAACAGAACCGCGGCGGACGGTGCAGAGCGGGGTCCGCCGGTGAGATCCCGGGGGGACGGCCCCGTCAGTCTTCTGCCGGAATTGCCGCAGCGGCACCCGTTTCCTCGCGGCGCCGTTCGCCCTCGGACGCCCTCCGGGCCGCTGCCTCGTACATCTGAGCATCGGCGCGGGCGATGAGCTGCTCGATCGGCTCGCCGGGGCGCCGATATGCGTGCCCGATGCTGAAGGGGATGGGCGACTGCGTTCGTGCGTTCCCCACCAGGCGGTCGGAAATGAGCGCCAGGTTGTCGGGATGCACTACCTCGACAAAGAGCGCGAATTCGTCGTCGCCCAGGCGCACGAGAACGTCGTCGGCGCGTTTGTTGCGAAGGACGAAATGAGCGAAGCGCCGCAGCACACGGTCGCCCTCTTCATGCCCGTAGGTCTCGTTCACTTCCCGCAGGTGTTCCAGGTCGAGCACGAGGCAGCCGTAGAAGTGGCTCGGCCGCTCGAGCTCGTGCTGCTGCACCCTCAGGTAGCGGCGGTTGTAACAGCCGGTCAGCGGGTCGCGGACGCTGAGATGGGCGAGATGTGCTTCGCGTCCGCGATGTTCGGTGTTCTCGACGACTACGCCGCACAGCGCCACCACGTCGCCGTCCTCCCGGTGGGCGTGGCAGGTATCGAGAACTCTGATCACCTCGCCGTCGATGCGCCGCAGGCCGAGCTCGAACTCGCTGACGGCGCCGCGTTCGATGACCTTGCGGATGAAGTCGATGCGGCGCTCAGGCTCGGGCCACAGACGGCCGGCGTGTTGCACGAGATCTTCGAGCTTGCGGGCACCCGCCAACTGCAGGAACGCGGGATTGGCGTCGATGACCCGACCGTCGAGTGTCGACACGTACGCTCCCGCGGCCAGCCCGTCGAGTAAGGTCCTGAGCGCTCCGCGTCCCTCGTACGGGGCGGAGACCGGGCTCTTGTCTCGGTTGCCCGAGTCGTGGCTTTCGGTTTCGTCCGTGTCCATCGGATGCCCCCCGACGCGACGATGCGTCGGCACGTCGTCGAACAGCAAGGTCGGGGTGAGAGGATTTGAACCTCCGACCCCCTGCTCCCAAAGCAGGTGCGCTTCCGGACTGCGCCACACCCCGACAAGGCTTTGAGGATACCCAGGTGGCGCGGTGGACACCAAGTGGTTTTCGCCCGCCGGCGCAGCGGTGGCGATCCGGTGTCTTCAATCGGGCGCCCAGGAGCGCAGAAAATCGGCCATCGCTCGTACCGCGATACCGCGGTGCGAGCGCAGGGATTTCTCGTCCTGGTCGATCTCGGCAAAGGTCTGCCCGATCTCCGGCACCAGGAAGATCGGGTCGTAGCCGAAACCCTGTTCGCCGCGGGGCTCCTCGGCGATCATCCCTTCGCACACGCCCGTCGTCTCGTGCACGATGCGGCCGCGATAGGCCAGCACCAGGTGGCAGACGAACCGGGCCGAGCGTCGATCACCGGGAGTACCGCGAAGCTTCGCGAGAATGGCTTCGTTGCGCTCTGCCTGGCTCAGGCCCTCGTCGAGGTATCGGGCCGAGCGCACCCCCGGTTCGCCGCCCAAGGCGTCGACTTCCAGACCGGAGTCGTCCGCCAGGACGGGAACGGTGAGCGCCGTGGTGGCGAAAAGCGCCTTGCCGCGTGCGTTGTCCGCGAAGGTCTCGCCGGCCTCCTCGAACTCTGCGATCGTTTCGGGCAAGCGCTCGACCGTCCATGCGGAGCGCTCGAGCAACGCGAGCAGCTCGCGCACCTTGCCCTCGTTTCGTGTCGCGAAGACGAGCCGGCGGCCCCTCCCCCCCGGGGCCTCAGTCGGGCTCATCGGACGGTGGCAACTGCGGCTGGCGGCGCTCGATCAGCACCCATTCGTCCAGGGGCACGAGGGGTCGCGAGAGGTCGACGTGCCCGGCCAGCGTCTCGACCGAGCGACCGTCGACGAGAAATTGCACGGCGACGATCTCCGGAAAGCTCTCGGTGAGCGTTGCCACCACTCCGTAAACCGTGTGTAGCTCGCCCAGCGAGCCGCCGCCGGAATCTTGAACGGCGCGATCGAAATCGACGTATGCGATGCCGCCCGGCGACACCCAGACCTCGCGCACGCTCGCTTCCGGGGCGACGGGGGAAATGGTGTCGGTGCCGGTCCAATCGATGAGAGCCTGCACGGCGCGCTCGACCTGCGCATCGAGAGTCGACGGGGCCGCCACGGTCTGCAGCACCGGCACCAACCTCTCCATCCCCGGAACCACGAGAAAGAGCTGCAGGTCCATTGTCCCCGAGTCCGCCCGCGTCGCCGCCATCGCGGCGCGCCCCTCGGGTGTCGTCGGATCGATGGTTCCGGCGCTGCCCCCGGTCTCCGTCCGCGCGTCGGCGGAGCCCACCGGTCCGGTTTGTGGTGGTTCCTCCGACTCGCCGGTGGCGCGCGCGTCGGTCGTGGAGGCGTCACCGGGATCCTGTGATTCCGTGGGCCCGGTCGGCCCGAACAGCAGCCAGCCGGTGAAGACGAGCACGACGAACAGCAGCGAGGCGATGCCGATGACTCGCCAGGGCAATGGGGAATCCTTCTGACTCATGCGGGCTACGGCTCCAGGAGCCTTCGGTGCGGCGTCACCGCTGTGAAGCGCCGATCAGCGAGGCTTGTCGGCGTCGGTATCGATTGATGCTCTCGAACAGCATCTCGGCGATTCGCTGGCGGTGGGTGGAATCCGAGAGCAGACGCTCTTCCTCGGGGTTCGACAGGAATCCCACCTCGACGAGAACGGCCGGCATGTTCGCACCCTTCAGGACGCGAAACGGGGCCTGCTTGATGCCCCGGTCAGGTGCCCCGCCGAGCGTGTTGAGCTGCGACTGGATCATCTCCGCCAGCACGCTGCTCTCCTGCAGATGGGCCGTTTGTGCCATGTCCCAGAGCAACATCTGCAGCTCGTCGTCGCCCGAAGCCGGTCCTTGAAGCTGCAAGGCATCGTTTTCGATCGCCGCGACCCGCAAGGCCTCGTCGTCGGTGGCGACGTCCGAGAGGAAGAACGTCTCGGCCCCGCGGACGCCGCGGCCACGATAGGAATTGGCGTGGATCGAGACGAACACATCTGCCTTGAGGTTGTTGGCGAACGCGGTGCGCTCCTCGAGAGGTTTGTCGACGTCGGCGTCGCGCGTCAGCCGCACCTCGAGTCCCAGGCGTCCTTCCAACATGTTCTGCAAGCGGCTGGCAATATCCAGAACCAGGAACTTCTCCGTCAACCCGGCGGGGCCAACGGCGCCGATCTCCGATCCTCCGTGTCCCGGGTCGATGACCACCGTGCGGAAGGCGCCCTGGGGTGGTCGCGGCTGCTCCAGCCGGCTCGGCGGCCGGTTGCCGGTCGCCGCAGTGCCGGTCACCGCGGTTGCCTTGGCCGGACGATGTGCCACTGCCGCCGTGGCCAGCGCGACCGCCGCCATGGCCACCAAGCCCGCGAGCAAGCGGAGTCGTGCCGCGCCTCGTTGCTCGTTGAGTGCAAACGGCGATCCGAACCCCTTGTCGCGTTTCATTGCTGCTCCGTCTCAGGCGCGTCCACCATGCGCCGGGCAAAGGCCCGGAACCCACCCGTTCTCACGGTTATCCTACGCTGCCGGCAGGCGGTGGTGAAACCCTGTCGGGCGCCGTTGTGCGCACCCTGAGTCAGTCAGACCCGCGGCCGATCAACGCCGATCGGCCACCCGGACCGGCGAGGCGAAGTTTCGTGATCCCACTCTCCCCGAGTTCACAGATGCGCCGAGATGCGGCGGATTCCTTCCTCGATGTCGGCCTCGCTGGCGGCAAATGACAGCCTCAGGAACCGCGCCGCCTGATCGCCGAAAGCGACGCCCGGTACCGTGATGACGTCGGTCGCTCGAAGTATGTCGAGCGCCACCTCCAGGCTGTTGCCTTGCGGCGCCGCCTCCACCATGACGAAGAACGCGCCGGCGGGTTCGATGCACGGCAGGCCGAGCTCTCGATCGATGACGTCGAGCATGATGGCCCGGCGGCGGACGAAGTCGGCGCGCGTTCGCGCCGCCCTCTCGGTGCAACCCGGTCCCAATGCCGTCAGGGCGGCGCGCTGTGCCAGCGCCGGAGCGCACGTGACGGAATGCTGGTTGATGGCGGTTACCGC
>CBDUAS010000294.1:0-5602 GCA_965365185.1 uncultured bacterium
CGAGATTCTGACATGTGACTGGAGTTCAGACGTGTGCTCTTCCGATCTCAAGCCCGGGCGCACCGCGGCGGACATGCTCGAGATGCTGCACGACGAGATCGCCGCCGCAGGCTTCACCATGATGGCGGAGTTCAACCGGCCCACCGACACGCCGGCGACGGAGGTGATCATCGGCTGCCATTCGGTGGGCAACACGGGCCACGGCATCGGCCCGTCGATCGCCTGGTTCAACCCGGCGCGGCTGCAGTTCGAGATCAAGCCGACCAACCTCTTTTCGATCGAGCTGTTCGCCTACACTCCGGCGGAGGAGTGGGGCGGCAAGAAGGTACGGATTCCGCTCGAGGACGACGCCATCGTCACCGAGCGCGGTGTGGAGTGGCTCTACCCGATAAACCAACGGATTCTGCTCATCAAGTGATGTGAGCAGATCGCCCGGTGTTGGCCCCCTCAGGAGATCTCCGATCACCCGGTGCAGATCGGATCGTTTCTGGCCGCGCGTGCCGGAACGGCGCTAGCATTGTCCCATGAGCTCACCGAGCATTCGTTGCCCCTGCGCCGGCATCGCCGCGGCGATCGTCCTGTTGCTGCCCTGCTCGGGTGTGACGGCAACAACGACGGATGCGCTCTCGCCGACACGCGTGACGACCGCGCCGGACCAGCGGTTCGGCGAACCCCGTGACGTCGCTTTCGGCTTCCGGATCCGCGAGGAACGCCGCTACACGCTCGGGCCCCCCGATGTCCTGCACGCCGGCGAGAGCGAGCAGTGGATCATGCGACTGGAATCCATCGACGACTTGCCGGGCCCGGCAGCAGCGGATCCCCGCGGGCGACGGATCCGCTTTCGCCTCGAGCACGAGGCGACGCAGGTAGCGGCAGGCGGAAACCTCTTCGGCGGCGACAAGATGGCCTCCTTCCGCGGCATGATGGATCTGACGGTGAACGAGCACGGATTTCCGCTGCGTGTCACCTACCGCGCCGAGCGCGACGACCCGCGGGTGATGGGCAGCCGCGAGCGATCCACGTTGGAGTTCGACGGTGCCGAGTTCCGCCTGCTCACCCCTCTGCGCATGGGGCGACGGCAGATCAATCTCGCCATCCCCGCCGAGCCGTTCGTCGACCTCTCCGTGCCGCGCGGCGCCTACCTGGCCGCCTACGAGAACCCGGGCCTGTACAGCCTGGTGCTCGCCGGTGCCGGAATCCGCGAAGCGCGCGAGGCGCGCTACGTTTCGCTGGCGCCGAGCCTGTTCGCCGGCTCGGATGGGCCTCGCGGTACCCGTCGAAGCGTCGTTGCGATCAACCGGCTGGAATTCATCGACTTCACTTCGGTCGAAATCGGCGGTACCCGCATGCAGGCAATGCGCCTGCGACGCGACGGAAACGGGTACGTTTACGCTGGCGAAGACGGCACCGTGCTGCGCGTCGATATCACCATCGCCGGCGGCCGGGACGCTTGGATACGCCTGCTGCGGCCTTCGGAGTACTAGCAGGGTGCTGAACCCCCCCCCGGGGATGCCGTTGCGGACACCGTGGGGGCAGATGCGGCGGGGCGACGCCGGCGATATCGAGCACGTCGTCGAGGGGCCCGCGCGGCGCAGACCCGGCTCAGTCTTCGATGAGCGCGAACAGGTCCTTGGCCGAGAACGGCTTCGACAGATAGCCGTCCATCCCGGCGTCGATACAGCGCTGTCGGTCGCCCTCCATCGCATGGGCGGTGACGCCGATGATGCGCTGACGACCGATGATGCGCTGAGCACGCCCGGCGGCGAGCTCGCGCGACCGGATCAACGCCGTCGCCTCGAGGCCGTCCATCACGGGCATCTGTACGTCCATCAGGACGACGTCGAACGGTCCTTCCTTCTCGAGCAAGTCGATGGCCTCCTGCCCGTTGCTGGCGACGTCCACCTGGTGGCCGCGCTTTTCCAGCAGGCGCACGGCAAGTTTGACGTTGACCGGATTGTCCTCCGCCAGCAGGACGTTGATCGGCCGCCGCGCCTCGCGCAACGAATGACGGGTGACAAGACGGGGCCGGGCATGTTCGGCTGCACCCAGCACCGTACAAAGCGCGTCCCAGAGGTCGGTCTGCGGCACCGGCTTGGTCAGATACGAGGCGATACCCAGGTCGCGGCAGCGGGCGCCGTCGCCGGGGATCCCTGCGGAGGTGAGCATCATCAGGGCCAGGTCGTCGAACCTGCCGTCCTTCATGATCTGCTCGGCCAATGCAAACCCATCGATACCCGGCATGCAACCGTCGAGCAACACCACGGAAAACGGCTCACCACGCTCGTGCGCCTCGCTGAGGATCGCCATCGCCTCCTCGGCACCGGCGGTCGCGAACGCCGCCAGGCCCCAGCCTTCGAGCAGCTCGAGGAGGATCCGGCGATTGGTCTCGTTGTCGTCAACGATCAACGCCGGCACATCCGCGAGCTCGGTAGCGATTCCGTCGCGGGGGTTCTCGACCGGGTCCTCCTGCAACCCCAGCCTGACGATGAAATGAAAGCTGGTGCCCTCGCCCAATACACTGTCGACCCACATCCGGCCGCCCATGCGCTCGGCAAGCTGGGAGGAGATGGCCAAACCGAGGCCGGTGCCGCCGAACTCCCGGGTCGTGGAGACGTCGGCCTGGGAGAAGCTCTCGAAGATGGCTTCGAGCTTGTCCGCTGCGATCCCGATCCCGGTATCGCGGACGGTGAACCGCAGGGCGACCTCGTCTTCTTCCTGGGCGTCGAGCCGCACCCTCAGCTCGACCTCCCCTCTTTCCGTGAACTTGATCGCGTTACCGACCAGGTTGACGACGATCTGGCGAAGCCGCACGGCATCGCCGACCACGGCGTCGGGGACGTCGGCGGCAAAATCGATGGCCATCTCCAGCCCCTTCTGCCGCGCCCGCACGGCCAGGGTCTTGACCGCGTTCTCGACGCAGTCGCGCAAGCGGAATTCGAGCGGCTCGAGCTCCAGTTTGCCCGCCTCGATCTTCGAGAAGTCGAGGATACCGTCGATGAGGGATAGCAGGGACTCGGAGGCGTCGCGCACCGTCTGCACGTACTCGCGTTGTTCCGGGTCCAGCTTGGTTTCGAGAGCCAGCTCGCTCATGCCGATGATGGCGTTCATCGGCGTGCGGATCTCGTGCGACATGTTGGCCAGAAACGCCGACTTGGCGAGCGTCGCTTCCTCGGCGGCCGCCATCGCGGCACGCAGCTCGGCCTGCGCGCGCTTGCGCTCGGAGATGTCCTCGTAGATGGCGAACACCCCGGCATGCTCATCCTCGATGCGGACCTCCACGCCGTGCATCGCCAATTCGAGCAGGTGGCCGTCCTTGTGCAGTCGCCGCACCTCGGCCACGACCTGCTCCCCCGCGCGTGCGCGCGCGGTGAGCGACTGCGCTTCCTCGCGGTATTTCTCCGGCACGATGAGCCCGTCGAGGCTGCTGTCGATGACCTCTTCGCGGGCGTGGCCAAAGAGCTCCTCGAAGGCGCGATTGCAGTCGGAAATCGAGCCGTCGGCACGCAGCACGACGATGGCGAGCGGATTGCATTCCAGCAGCGCGCGCAGATACAGGCTGTCTGTTCCCCCCCCGTGAGAGGTCGGGGTCTCAGAGGATTTGGTCGTCACCGTCCACCCTTGCTCGCTCGCCCCAGCCTACTTTATAACCCGGGAGGCGGTCGAAATCCCACCGAATCGAGAATCACCACGCCCTCCGGCGAGCGATCGAAGACCAGCTCCAGGCGACGTGGTCGCGAGGTATCCAGATCGGGGTTGGCCTGGCGAAACCACTCCAATGGGAACGAGAAGCTCTGGAACACCGCCTCCGATTCGGTCCGCGGGTCGTCGAGGAAGCCCTTGCGAAGCTGCACCTCGAGCTGCGGCTGGACCGGCGAGAACCGGCTGAGCGGCAACTCCGCCGCGGCGCCATCGGCGTCGACCAGGCGAAGCGTGAAGTCGATGGGCTCGCGCGGCTCGTCCTCTTCGTCTTCCTCGTCTTCCTCTGCCTCGTTATCGTCGTGTTCGGACTGCTGCTGCGCGGGGTTGCCCAGCTGCTGCTGATCGTGCGGATCACCTTGCTGCTGCTCCTGCCCGGCCTGGTGCCCCTGCCCTTGATACTCGTCGACCTGCTGGCCCTGCGCGTCCTGTTGCTGCTCGTCCGGACGGAGGTGCTCCGGCTTGTCCGCGCTCTCGTGGGCATCGGCCAGCGAGAAGAACAGGGACCCGCCCGGATTCACGGTGAACTCGAACGGTAGCTCGATGACGTACCTGGGAGCAGGGGCCGGCTCCGCGGATTCATCCTCGGCACCGCCGGCGTCGATGCTCCCGGCGTCCGCCGCCGGCTCCTCCTCCTCCTCGATTTGCCATCCGAGATAGACGCCGGCGGTCTCCTTCGTCCGCGACTTCATCTCGACGCGCTGCTCCCGCCACACGTTCAAGTTCTCGCCCCAGGTGCGACCGCCATCGATGGTGGCGGTGGTGACGTCCACGTCTTCATCAAACGTGACTACTTTTCTCGAGCGTGAATCGTCGAACTCGACCAGGTACGCGGTGTCCGGCAGCCAATCGTCGCCCGCACGGGCGTCGACAAAAAGCGGCAAATATCCCTCTTCGCCCCGCAGTGCGGCCTCCAGGAAGGCGCTGAGATAAACCTCGGCGATCTTCCGCTGGTCCTGTTCGGGGATCAGCGAGCGGGTATTGAGCGATCGGCCGAACGGCGCGCCCGAGTTCCACGATCCCCATACCTGGTTGAACTGCCCATGGTTCGCACCCATGACGTAGAGCGCCGACTTGAACCGGTACGGGCCACCGGAGAATCGCACGTGCTCGTATTGACCGGCGCCGTTGAACGAGCTCACGTCGCCGTCGTTGGCGCCGTGGATGACGAAGTAGTTGACGTCCAGCAGGTCCGTAAAACGTCCCCCGGGCTGGTACTGGCCCATCACCGGGGCGATCGCGATGACGGCGCCGATATCGAACCCGTAGTCGAAGGCCACGGTGGCATCGTCGGGGTAATACGGCAGCGGGTTGAACGCCGCCGCCACGGCCACCGCCTCGCCGCCGCGGGAGTGGCCGATGAGGCCGATGCGGCCCATGTCGACCTTGCCCTCGAAGGGGTTGGAGTCGTCCGCACCGCCGGCATTCCAGTGTTGCCACTGCGCCAGGTGCTCGAGCAGAAGCCAGCCGCGGGCGTCGTTTTCCGACCGGATGGAGCCGTTGATGAAGTTCTCGTCGACCGACACGAGGATGAAACCGCGGCTCGCAAGCAGCTCGCCGAGGTACTCGTAGCCGGGGTCGGAGTACTCGTACATGCTGTGATTGCCGTGCACGATGAGCACGAGCGGGAAGGGCCCTTCACCGTCCGGGTACCAGACGCGACCCTGCAGCGGTAGCTCGTCGCGATCGAAGCCCCAGAAGTTCCTGCGCTCCTCTCCGCCTTGGCCGCTCCATTCGCTGAGAAAAGGCCGTCCGTCCACGGTCGGTGTGAGGAGGGCGGCATCGCGACCGAACTCCGGGCGGCGGATGTCGTTGCCGCTTCCGTAGGTCAGGTACTGCACGGCATATGCGCCCGCGGCGGACGGGTCGGGCAACGCCAGTTTCTCGACGGAGGCATCGCCCGCGG
>CBDUAS010000295.1:0-5601 GCA_965365185.1 uncultured bacterium
GCGCTCGAACGTGTCGAGGGGCTGCCGGGGGTCCAGTCCGCCGGTTGGATCGCCTCCCGGCCACTTGCCGACGGTGCTCCGAGCCGGCCGTTTCTCATCGACGGCAAGGAGCTCCCGGCGGCGCAGGATCTGCCGTTCACCACGGTGAACGTCGCCACGCAGAGCGCTCTCGAGTTGCTCGGGTTGCCGGTGCTTCTCGGGCGCGGCTTCGACGTTGACGACTCCGCCGCGGGGGCGCCGGTCATCTTGGTGAACGAAGACATGGTGCAGCGCTACTGGGACGGCGACAGCCCGCTCGGTAGCCGGGTGCGCCTGGGTGGGCTCGACTCCACGGAGGAGTGGCGCACCGTCGTCGGCGTGATCGGCAACACGTTCTCGGGAAATCCGGATAGCCCGACGTTTCCCATGGCGATGCTGCCGCTGGACCAGAACCCGCGGCGCGGCCTCGGCCTGTTGCTCCGCTTCGCCGGAGAGCCGGCCGATGTCGTGCCGGCGGTGCGCCGTGAGGTTTGGGCGATCGACGCCGACCAACCCCTCGGTGACGTGCGCACCCTGCAACAGGTGTTCGCCGACAACTTCGCCACGGCGGATGCGCTGGTGAGTCTGTTCGTGATCTTCGCGGCGTTCGCGCTCATCATGGCGGGGACCGGCATCTACGGTGTTCTCTCCTTTGCGGTGAGCCGCCGGACGCAGGAGATCGGCATCCGCATGGCGCTCGGTGCGCACGCCAACGACGTCGTGCGGATGATCAGCCGGCAGGCATTGTGGGTCGTCGGTATCGGCATCGCCATCGGCTCCGTCGGGGCTTTCGTTCTGGGACGCATCGTCGCCGCGCAGATGCCCGGCGTGAGCGCCACGGATCCGTGGGCGCTGGGCGTCGTCGCGGTGACGCTGATCGCGGCCGCCATGCTGGCGATCTGGATTCCGGCGCGCCGCGCCGTGCGCATCGATCCGCTCGTGGCACTGCGGCAGCAATAGGAGTAGCAAGATGGCAAAGGGCGACTACCTGGGAGAATTCGAGTTGGTGGTTCTGCTCACCTTGTTCCATCTCGGCGAGGAAGCCTACGGCATGACCATCCGCATGGAGATCGAGGAGCGAACCGGCCGCACCGTTTCGATCGGGGCCGTCTACACCACTCTGCGGCGCTTGCAGGGGAAGGGATACGTATCTTCGAGGTTGGGAAAGCCCTCACGCTCTCGCGGCGGGCGGGCAAAGAAGTACTTCGACCTCGAGCCCGAAGGAATGGCGGCCGTTCAACGCTCGCGCGAGATGTTTGCCAACCTGTGGAGAGATGTTCCCGAGGCTTCCTGAAGATTGCGCTCGGCCCGCTCACGGGTGCGGCGCGGCAGCCTTGCCGTTTGCCTGAATCAGCCGATCGCCACCAGCAACAACCCCCATGCGGCGAACGAAACGCCGAAGGCTTCCCGCAGCCTCCAAGCGGGCGGCGAGCGCTGCTCGACAACGATAATTGCCGTCAGAACGGCCATCCACAGCAAGTTCATGATGCCGAGGGCGAACGACAGCGCCATCAGCGCCCAGCAGCAGCCGACGCAAAAGATGCCGTGTCGCGCGCCCATACGGAACGGGCCGCCGGACCTTCCGTTCCACCGGGCGAGGAAGAAGCTGAGCGGGCTGCGACAGTGCGCCAGGCAGGCATCTTTCACCGGGGTGAGCTGGAATATGCCGGCGACGATCAGCAATGAGCCGCCCAGCGTGGCGCCGACCCTGAGGTCGAGCTGCAGGGCCGCTGCCCGGTGCAGCCCGCCCTGCAGGGCTGCCGCCAGGGCGCTGTAGGCCATCCAGACGACGAAGTAGCCGGCGGCGAACTGTGCCGTTACGGCCAGGGTGCGTTTGCCGGGGTAGGCGTCCGTCGCCATGGAGCGGAACAAGGCCAGCCAGGGCCACAGCGCCGGAAGCATCATCGCGACCATCATGACGAACCACAACGCGAACGCGGTCACGTAGCCAATGACACCCTGCGGGTGGGCATGCGGTGCAAACGCGCTCATGCCCGCTGCCATCAGCCACCACGCCGCGGCGGTCGTGGCCACGAAGCAGAGGAACAAGACACGCGATGGCGTCATGCCGGAGTTACCGCCCAGTCGAAGCGCGAGTGCAACCCGTGGGGGCCGGAGTTGTGGAAGCGTATGGCGCCGTCGTCATAGCTCGAGGTTCCCGTGGCAATCACCTGCTCGGGTGGATGGATCTGGTTGAACATGTTGCCGAACACGACCGGTTTGGCCCGATCTCTCCCCTTGAGCTCGGTGATCGTGGACTCCAGCACGCCGGCGACGGCAACGCGTTTGGCGGTGTCTGCTTCTTCGATGTCGATGGGCAGGAAGCGGGTTTCGAGGCGCCGGCCGACGAAGCGGCCGAGAATGGCCCAGGGCCCGCCGGCACGGCCGGTGAGGATCGCCTCGACCGCTCGGCGCTGAGCCGGGCTGGCCCCCACGTCGATGACGATTGCCTCCGTCCAGTCGCCGTCGATCATGTGAGGCGGGCTCTCGTAGGCGATCACTGCCTTCATTCCACCAAGGTCGACGTCCTCGTACCTGCCCTCGTCGAACCGGATGGCCCAGTAACCGACGCAGCGGTCGTCGTAGCAAAGTTGGTCGAAATGCACGTGCCCGGGACAGATTGCTTGACAGCTACAGTTCTCGAATATGAGGCCGCGGGCCCACCAGGCCACGGCCGGCTCAGCTTTTCCGCTCATTGCTCGAAGTGGCTCCTCTTCTTGTTCGTCGGCTCGATGGGCGAGATGCTAACCGAACCGGCGCCGAAGAGAGGGCGTCGTTTGCCGCCGGGGCTCCCGGAATGTGAAGCTCTGCGGAATGCCAAGCGAATCGCCTGACCGGATGCCCGTGCCACACGTGGAGACTGCGGAGCCTGACCGCCGTCTGCGTGCCCGCATGCGCCGCTTTTACCGTGACGCCGCGGATTACGGGGCGCAGGTGGCGGCGCACGACGAGCGCTACTTCCGCAAGTATGTCGGCACCCTCATGCGATACGTGCCGGATTCGCTCGAGCGCGTGCTCGAGCTCGGGGCCGGTAGCGGCGCGGCACTGGCGACGTACATCGAGGCACGCGGCCCCGCGCGGGTCGTCGGACTCGAGCTTTCGCGGGCGAACCTCGCGGCCATTCGCGCCCGAGGGGCACCCCATGCCGCGATCGGAGGCGATGCCCTGGAGCTGCCGTTCGCCGCAAGGAGCTTCGACCTGGTCACTTGCTTTCAAGTTCTCGAGCACCTGCCGTCCGTGCGGACCGCGATCGAGGAGTCGCTGCGTGTCTTGCGGCGACCCGGTTACCTGGCAGTGGGAATCCCGAACCACGCCTCGGTGTTGACGCCGATGCAGGATCTGATCACCGGGCGCACCCGGTATGCCTTCGGAGTCGCCGATCGCCGCGGGGCGACGCGCTGGTTGGCACAGAACTTGAGGATCTCGGCAGGCAAGAGGCTGGCCGCTGGTCCCCGCTACCTGTATCGCGAACCGCGACTCGGCGATGACGTCCGCGGCGGCGACAGCGACGCCGTGTACTACGCCTGCCCCCTCGATCTGTACCGCGACTTGGCGGCGCACGGCGCACGTCTGCTCGGCACGGACGCGACGCTGCGCTGGGGCTCACTGGGGCGCTTGGTGCCCGTGGAGCTGCGTGGATCGGTGGTTGCCGTCTGGCGGGTCGGCTAGGTGTGAATTCTCACGACGTTGTTCATCGGGCTCCGCCACTTCCGGGTGCCGGAGAATTCCACCCCAGCCCGTCGACCTCTCCACCGCCCATCCGGCCAACCAGTCCGCAGGGGGCACCAGTCGCCGTTGGCGGAGCTCAAAAACCGGGCAACCGGGCGCCCTCGAGGCCCTCGGGCACCTCCAGGCCGAGGAAGCCGCCGAGAGTCGGCGCGATATCGATGATGGCGACCGGTCTCTCGAACGTACCCGAGGCGATGCCCGCGCCGCTCACAATCAACGGTACGTGACGGTCGTAGGGGTAGGGCGACTGATGGTTGGCGGCTGAGCCAACCTCCCAGAGCGAGTAGGGCCGGTGGACCAGATACAGGTCGCCGCTGCGGTCGGCATAAAAGCTGCGCCTGGCAAACGCCTCGAGCTCGTCGGCCGGCTGCCTGTCGGCCAGCAACTCCGCCCGCGTGAACAGAGCGGCGACGGAGTCGAGAGACCGGAGGTATTCGGCGGCCCGGGCAACGACTGCCCGCGAATCCGCACCGATCTCTGCGGCTTGTTCGCGGTCGAGGTGTAGCCAGCCGTAGGAATGATTGGTGAACCAGCCTTCGCCGCCGAGCTCATCGGCAAGGGCGTCGTCGATGCCTCCGATAATGTCGCGCATTCGGACGCGCTCGGCCTCCTCGCCGAGCTCGCGACTGTACTCGGGCAAGCGAACGACTCCGTGGTCGGACGTCAGGACGATCAGAGTCCGGTCGAGGCCGACGGCGCCGT
Organism: uncultured bacterium; assembly: GCA_965365185.1. Classification (GTDB taxonomy): domain Bacteria; phylum Acidobacteriota; class UBA890; order UBA890; family UBA890; genus CBDCGW01. The sequence continues at coordinate 4,450 of CBDUAS010000295.1, forward strand.
CGACGTGATCGAAAAAATCCGCGAGCAGCAAGTCGAGACGCAGCATGTGATCGTGGATTTCACGGCTGTAGGGGCCGAAGGCGTGGCCGATGGCGTCGGTCGATGACAGACCCAGCGCCAGGACGTCGATGGCGTCGTCGGCACCGAGTCGGAGGGCGTCGATGGCGACTTCCCCGAGCTCGAGCGTGGCCTCATCCATGAACGGCGTCGTTTGGATGCGCGTTCCCAACGGCTGCCGGTCGGCGGGCAAGGGATGGGGAAAGACGTTGCCGAAGCCCCGTGCGCCCCTCTCCCCATCGTAGTCGTCGGCGCGCGAGCCTCGATAGGCGCTCTCGGGGCGCGAAAGCTCCCAGTAGCCACCGAGGTGGCGGCCCAGCCAGTCGCGTTCGTTGAACGCCGCGACCCAGCGGGGCAGCGCGTCGCGGTAGTAGGTGCTGGTGACGAAGGCGCCGCTGGGGTGAAACCAGTAGACGTGTTCCGCCTCGGGTGCGGTGAGTACCGCTGTCCGATCCTTGCGGGAGATCGACACTGCCTGCGAGCGCGGGTCGTGCGTCTTGAGCCAACCAACCAGAGAAGTGCCCTTGAACTGCCGCGGAGATCCTCCGGGTCCGTCGTCCGGAACGCTCATGCCGATGAGTCGATAGTCGGGGTCGCTAGAGGCGCGTTCGCGGCGGCCGAGAACGCGGTCGTACCACGTGTTGTCGACGATGCCGCTGTCGCGCGGATGGAGCCCCGAAAGCAGAGCGGCATGTCCGGGGGCCGTCGCGGTGATTGCGTGGCCGTGGTAGGCGTTCGTGTACACCGCGCCTTCGTCCAGCAGGCGGCGAAAACCGCCGCGGAAGGAGGGGCCGAAGCGGGCGAGGTAGTCGGCCCGCATCTGATCGACCGAGATGAGCAGCAGTAGCGACGGCCCGGGCGCCGAGTTGGCCTGGGACTCGGCGACGCCATCCGCGTTGACGACCGCAACGCAGCCGCTCGGTGCCAATCCGAGGACCAGGCCGCAAGCCGCGGACAGCAGCGCCGCGGCGTGCGCGACGAAGGGGCGGGAAACGGCGATCGGACGGGACATCGTGGGAGAGGCCAGTGACGGGGTAGTCCGGGACAGGGGGTAGCAAACCGGCGAACTCTATCGAGCGAGTGTCCGAAAGGCAA
>CBDUAS010000296.1:0-5601 GCA_965365185.1 uncultured bacterium
CAAGCCGAACCTCCACCCGACTCGGCGATCTCGAGGCGGCCATCATGAACGTCGTCTGGGAGCGCGGGGAGGCAACTGTCGAGGAGGTCCGCAACTGCCTCGACCGGCAAAAGAAGCCCGCCTACACCACCGTCATGACGGTCATGTCCCGGCTTGCCGAGAAGGGAGTCCTCGAGCGCGAGAAACAGGGTCGCGCGTTTCTCTATCGTCCCGCCGCCGCCAAGTCCGAGGTCGCCGGATCGATGCTCACGAGCCTCGTCGACCGCCTCTACGCCGGGTCTCCCGGGCGCGCCATCGCGCACCTGATCGAGACGGAAGAGGACGTCGGCGACGACGAGCTGGCCCGTCTCGAAGAGCTGATTCGAAAGCGCCGGGAACGGCGTTGACCATGGACACCCTGATTCGGTTCGGTCTCTACAACCTCCTGCCCGCGATCGTCGGCGGCGTCCTCGTGTGGGCGGTGGTGGCCGTCGGCGTCTACGCGCTGAGGATTCGGCACGGCAAGCTGCGGTTGTGCTTGTTCTCGGCGCCGCTGATCAAATCGACGCGGCTTCTGTTGGGCATCGGGCTTGTCCTGCCGTGGCCCCGCGATGCCGCGTGGGCGTTGCATGAACGAGCCTTGGCACCATCTCAGGTCCTCCCGTTCTTCATGCTCTTTACCGGCGCTGCGATCATGCTGCAATCGTTGCTGAGCTCCCGCGCACGCCAGGCAGCGATCTGCGCGGCAACGCCCGCCGAAACCGCCTCGCCGCGCCTGGCAGCGGCTCTCGACGAGGTCATGCGGCGGCTCGAGCAGTGCCGCGACGTCGTGATCGACAGGTGCGGATGTGAGCCGCGCCTCGAGCGCCCGCAGTTGCTGGTGGCGGGAGCGGGAGTGCACTCACCGCTGATCGCCACGGACGGCTCGCCCGCCATCGTCTTTCCGGGAGCGCTCGTTGACGGACTCAGCGACAGGGAATTACGCGGCGCGCTGGCCCACGAGGTGGCGCACCTGCAGCTTCGAGCGCCGTTCTCCTGTTTCAGCTCGGCATCGGTACAATCGCTCGCCATCGCCAATCCGATGGCAACGATGATGGCTTCCCAGCTCCTCGCCGAGGAGGAGAAGGCCTGCGACGACGTCGCCGTCGCGGCGACCGGCGATGCGGAAACCTACGCGGGGATGTTGTTGAAGGCGTATCGCTTCGCCCGGCCCGCTCCGACCGCCGCTTCCAAGAAGCTCGAGTACCTGCCCCAGCTTCTCGGACTCGCGCCGATGCTTACCGAGCGTGTCGAACGGCTCGTGGCCGACACGCCCCCCGACCGCGGCATGACGAAGCAATATGCCGGTTTTGCCGTACTGTGGGCAGCCGTCATCGCCCTGTTCTTCACTGCCTGAGGAGGATCACGATGGATCGACCTGGACTCGAAACGACTGCCCGCGAGCCATCCCGCGTCATGTACACGTGCTGGCCGTTCGGCGGGCTCCTGTGCGGCGTCGCCACGATGGGGATCGGCGCATTGCTCCTCGCCGACCACTACCTGGACGCGGCTCCCGAGGTGCTCTGGGGCATTGGCCTGATCGTGCTTGGCGGCGCCGTCATCGTTGCGTCGCGGGATCGCGCCGGCTGGCCGTAGGCTCCGTCCGCATACGTCTTCGAGCAACCACGGTGGGGCGGACGATCGATGGTACGGGGGGCTTCCTTGAGAACGTCGCCACACGGGACATAGGCTGGATGCATGGGTGTTCCCCTCTTCCAAGGAGGTCTCATGAACGCCTTGCGGAATGCGAAGCCCCTGAAGGGGATTCTGTTGTTCAGCCTCACCGCTCTCGTGATCGCTGTGGCTTCCGCCGTCGCGCAGGACAGTGCCCCCCCGCCGCCCGCGTCCCGCGAGCCCGTGGCCCGCCGAACCGCGCTCACCGGGCCGGGTTATTACGTCCTCGACGGCTTCGGCGGAGTCCACGCCGGCGGCGCGGCGCCCGTCTTGGCGCCCTCGACGCCGTACTGGGGTTGGGACGTCGCTCTCGACCTCGAGCTCGCCCCCATCGGCTACTACGTCCTCGACCGGCTCGGCGGTGTATACCCCGGAGGCGGCGCGCCGGGACTCGCGCCGGGGACGCCGGATTGGGGATGGGACATCGCCGGCGACCTCGAGCTGGCACCCGACGGTTACTACGTGCTGGACCGATTCGGCGGCGTGCATGCGGGCGCCGGGGCATCGGTGCTGCGCCCGGCCTCTCCCTACTTCGGCTTTGACATCGCCCGCGATATCGAGCTGACGCCCTTCGATCGGGACGTCCCGACGCCCGTCATCATCGACTTCGAGACGTTCCCCGGGCCGGATGGGAAGCTCGGAACCGCGGACGACGTGACGCCCCCGACCGGCCCGGACGGTGGCCCCGTGGTCAATCTTTCCGACGAGTACGCCTCGGTAGGGTTGATCTTCGATCGGGGCACGCTGCACTACGGACCCACATTCGGCGCGATGTCCGGGTTCGGGAACTACTTCCTGAGCTCCATCCCGGTGGACGCACGGTTGACGGTGCCGGTCGTCGGGATCGAGATCACCTCCTACTCGGTGTGGAACGCAAAGCTCACCGCCTTCGATGCGAGCAACCGCATCGTGGCCGTGGCCAACCTCTGGCACACGGACCCGGGAGGCGGCTTCGAGCGGGGCACGCTGCACCTGTCGACCAACCAGCCGATCGCCCGGTTCACCCTGATCGAGCAATCCGGCAACGGCAGCCGGATCCTCAATCTCGACCGCCTGGTGCTGAAGACGACACACCGCTGAGAGGGCGAGGAGTATTGCCGGTCTCGCGGGCAACGGTCTGCGCCGATCCTGCCGCACAAAGAGGGCGCCGGCAGCACATGGAGGGTTTGAGGGGCCGCAGGCCGAAGCTCTGATCCTGTGCCCTGCACACACGAGGACAGGCGCTACACGATCGAAGGAGGCAATTGCGATGGGCGGCCGCGCAGCAGTGCTCCTTGCAGTGGTGTTCATCGGGGGCGTCGCCCTTTGTCTCGGAACACGGGACCAATGGGATTGGGCGAAGCTGATGAGGCGGCTGACCCTCGGACTGATTCTCGTCGTGGGAGGTGTCGGAGGGTGGATCTACTGGAGCGCTCTGCCGCCGACGTCGCCCGTTACGGAGTTCTGGGACCTTCCCCTCGGGGCGAGCAAGAGCGACGTTCGCTTCTTGAAAGGGGAGCCATCCGAAATCCTGGAACCGGGCACGTGGGTGTATCCGGCGGGACGCAGCGGCAGGTATCACGTCGTGTTCGGGGACGGCGACCAGGTGGCCAGGATCGTCGCCGTCTCTGCGGTCGGGCTCGGCAGCGGGGCTTACCTTCTGGGCGTCAGAACGGGCTTCGGTACACAGCGCCTGGTCGATCAACTCGGTGAGCCGTCTCGGGTGGTCCACCTGTCGAATGATCTCAGGCGGGCCTATCTGTACCCCCACCTCAACGCCGTCTTCATCTTGCAGCAGAGCAGAGTGGTGTCGTACGGGATCTACGACGTCGAAGCCGGGGATCCATACGCTGAAGGTGGAGACGAAGTGAGCGTGGCCTCGAGCCGCTAGCCCGAGACCACTGCCCGACGGCGATGCAGCTCGCGGCAGGTCTCTGCCCGCCGAAGCCCCCGCCCATCGCGCCGGCGCCTCGGGTGCGACTACAATGCCGCCGGCCCTTCACCCGACACCGCATCGCCTCGGAGGCCCCATTGCCCGAAAACGACACGCGCTTCACCGCCAGCGATTTCGATGTGCTCGGACGCATCGACGCCGAGCCGTCCGCCGCCGACAGCCGACAAGCCGACGACCTGTGGAGCAAGACCACCACGATGCTCGACCGCCTCGGCGCCGATCTGTTCGGCGCCGGCGAATGCGTTGCGGCGCTGTGGCCCGACTCCCCCCTCGACGACGGCGAGCGCGGGCCCTTCCTGTGGGCGCGCCTCAAGCGCGCCGGAGCGGAGCAATTCGCCATGCACCTGGGGATCTTCGTCTCCCCGGGTTTCTGCAACCTGGCGCTGGACCTGGAAAAGGATCTGCTCGACGCCGGCCGGTCCGGCGAGCGCCTCGAGCAGGTGGTGGGCTTCTACCGCGACGAGATCGCTCCTCTGGTCGACGCGTCGATGCCCGACGAGCTCGAGATTTGGACCGACACCCGCAACGTCGTCGCGGCCGCCGCGTTCCCGGAGGTCGACTTCGATGCGTTCATGGCGGCGAACCGCGACGCCGGCCATCCCTGGCCGAAGATCGGCTACATCCTCGACGCCGATGCGATGCTCCGCTTCGGCGACCGCTGGGTGGAGGAAATGGCGGCGCGGGCCACGCCCTTGCTACCCATCTACGACGCGATGATCCGAAGCTTCCGCGCGGAATGAGCGTCTCCTACCCCGAGCGCATCATCTGCATGACCGAGGAGACCACCGAGACCCTTTATTTGCTCGGCGAGGAGCGGCGCATCGTCGGCATTTCCGGCTACACGGTACGCCCGCCCGAGGCGCGTAAGGAAAAGCCCAGGGTCGCCGCCTTCACCAGCGCCCGCATCGACAAGATCCTCGAGCTCGAGCCCGACCTGGTGCTGGGGTTTTCCGATCTCCAAGCGGACATCGCGGCCGAGCTCGTGCGCCACGGCATCGAGGTGCACGTCTTCAACCAGCGCTCGGTCGACGAGATCCTGCGGATGATCGGCACCCTCGGCGGTATGATCGGCAGCTCGTCGAGAGCCGAGGCCCTTTGCGACCGGCTGCGCGCCAACCTCGACGACGTCGCGGCGCGGGCCGCGGCTCTCGTGCGGCGGCCCAAGGTCTACTTCGAGGAGTGGGACGACCCGCAGATCTCCGGTATCCGCTGGGTATCGGAGCTCGTCGGCATCGCCGGCGGCGACGACTGCTTCCCGGAGCTGGCGCGCCGGCCGCTCGCCAAGGATCGCATCATCCGAGACCCGCTCGCAGTACCCCAAAGAAGCCCCGACATCATCTTCGGCTCGTGGTGCGGCAAGAAGTTCCGACCGGAGAAGGTGCAGGCGCGCCCCGGCTGGGATGCCGTGCCCGCGGTGCGGGACGACCAGCTCTTCGAGGTCAAGTCGCCGCTGATCCTGCAGCCCGGACCGGCGGCGCTGACGGACGGCGTCGCCGAGCTGCATCGTCACATCGCTGCGTGGGCCGCGGCGAAGACCTCCTAGACCGGCTCAGATCGCTGCCAGGGCCCGCTCCAACCGAGACTTGACCTCCTGAGCGATCGTCTCGACGTCCGCGTTGCCGACCAGGTCGAGGACCGCGGCAGGATCCATGGCGATCACCGTTACCGCTCCTTGATCGTCTTCACGGACGACAACGTTGCACGGCAGCAACGTGCCGATCTCCGGCTCCGCCTGCAGCGCCTGGTTGGCCAGCGGGGGATTGCAGGCGCCGAGAATCACGTAAGGAGGCATCTCCACGCCGATCTTCGTCTGCAGCGTCCCGGCGATATCGGCTTCGGTCAAAACGCCGAAACCCTCCGCCGCCAGCGCCTCCCGGGCGCGCGATACCACGTCCTCAAACGGCGCATTCACCGTACGTCCGAAGCTGTATGCCATCGTGCTCATTCCCTCCCTGATTCCGAGCCGGGGGCGTGCC
>CBDUAS010000297.1:0-5580 GCA_965365185.1 uncultured bacterium
GGTGTCCTGCCACTCCCTGGTCGCTTCGTGCCACCCGGGCACGTGCACGCGGCAGCCCGCTCACCAGGAAGCGAATACGTGCAGCATCACCTTCGTGCCGCGGAAGTCGGACAGCCGCGTAGGACTGCCGTCCGCCAGCGACGGCAGCGCGAGGTCGGGAAACGGATCTCCTTCGGTGAAGGGCGAATCCCGGCGTTGGGCCGTGCCGGTCTCGGCGAGAGGATGCTCGCCGACGACCTCGGTAGCGTGCATTCCCGCGAGCCCGACAGAAATGACGCCTGCAGCAACAACCGCGCTGTTCGTGATCATCCTGCTAGCCTGAACGAACAATCCACAAAAGTCCACGGGCGCCACGATTGGCGACTCGAGAAGTCTCGCTGGGGAGGAGTCAGCTAATGGGCAGAAACCTGGGCGCGGTTTTGGCGGGGATCGTGGTGGTGTTTGTCGTCGTCACGACACTGCAGTACGGGATCTCGTTGCTATATCCGTTGCCGGAAGGCCTTGATCCGTTCGATCCTGCCTCCGCGGAGGTTCTCGCCGAACACATGCAGAGCCAACCGCCCATCGCCTGGTTGCTGGCGCTCGTCTCCGAGATCGTCGGTGTCTTCCTCGGCGCCTGGGCAGCCGGATCGATCGCCGCGAGCCGCACGTCGCTCTGTGCAGGCATTATCGTGGCGGTCGGCGTCGCCGGAAGCGTCATGAACTGGCTGTCCTTCAGCCACCCGATCTGGTTCATCGTCGCCCAGCTCGTGGCGTATCCGCTGGTCTTTGTGGCCGTTTCTCGGATCGTGCGCGGCGATGCCTAGCACCGCGGAGATCGGACGCTAATCCGCGGCGTCCAGCGACTCCAGGATCTTGTCCAGCCTTGTTCGCTCCGTATCGGTGAGGATCGCCGGGAAGGGCGAGCAACGGCGCAACCGCATGGCACGGAGGCTGTTGGAGGCCACGAAGCGCTGCAGGCGGGGAATCGAATAGCCGCTGAGTACGCGTTGCCATTCCCGCAGATCCTCCCCGTGTTCGCCCGGATCGCCGCTCAGGAGCTCATCGACCTGGTGCAGCGCGCGCTCGACCAGCGAGGGGCGCCGCGCCAGAAGCTCGGCGAGGCCCCGGGCGTAGAGCGCAGATTCGTGGTCCCGTCCGCGCGTGCGCGCCGAATCGGCGTCGCCAGGGGGGGCCGTTCCGGGGGGCGGCGGGCCGACCAGCGCGGTGATGTTCTGGGCATCGATCGCGGGCAGGTCGGCCCGGGTGTGGCAGGTGACCTCGATGGTCACGTCGAAGCTGGTTTCGATGAACAGCAGCTTCTCGCGAATCTCCTGCATGAACGCCGCCACCTCGCGGCTGCGGTGCAGGGCACCGATCTCGAGCGGCTCGCCGGGCTCGACGGGGAGTCGACTGATCCACGCCGATCGAGGAGGTGACGAGGAGTTCACGATGGCCAGGCGAAGCGCCACAAGCAGAGCTTCATAGCGGCGTCTTTCGGTGGCGAAGATACTGACGATCGCCTCGTTCAGCGGATCCTCGTGGCGCAGCCCGAATCGCTGGTCGCGATCCCCTCCGGAACGCCGTACGAACCCGCTAGCGACGAGCCGCTGCAGCGCCCTCCGCGCACCGGGTTCGGTGAGCTCGGCGCGCCGCGCGGCCTCCTGCGCGGAAAGGGGCTCGTCCGCGTCGGCCATCACTCTCAGCAGCCGAACGTTCGCCTCCGCGTTCATCAGGGCGTTCAGCGGATTGCGCAGGAAGGGTTGAGGCAGGGCGATCGGGCGCATGAAACTTTAAGTTTCGAAAAACAAACTAATGCTGTTTATAAAAAACTTTAATAGTTTATCCCACGGTTGGACCGCATCGGAAGCGGAACCGAGGCCCACTCGTCGATGATGCGATCCAGGTCGACGTTCGGTGCGATCAGGCACACGTGGCCGTGGCCGGCGAGAACGCGAAGCCGCGAATGCGGGGCGCGCGCCGCCATCACCTCGGCCTGCTCAACGGCCGGGACGAGATGATCCCGGTCAGCGGCCAGGAAGAGGACCGGAATCTGCAGGTCGGCAAGGCGATCGCTGACGTCGTAGTGCCGCAGTATCCGTAGGCGGTCGAGATACCCCTCCTTGGTCGCCTGATCGGTGAGCTCCATGAAGCGCCGGATCTCCCGCCGATGCGTGTAGCGCGAGTGCATGCGGAAGGCGGTCAAGCGGCGCACGAGGCGCATCGCACCCCAGGGCATCAGGCGCAGCCCGTGGATCGCCAGGCTCAGCCTTAGCTGCGGGCGAAAGTGGGCGAACGAATTGACCACCACCAGGCCCGCGGCGAGGCGTGGAAACCGCAGGGCAAAGCTCATCGACAGGGCGCCGCCGAACGACTCTCCGACCACCAGCGCAGGCTCGCCCGCCGCCGCTACGGTGCCGACAACCTCGGCGAGGTCGTCGACCAGGACCTCCATGCTGCCCGCGTCGTCGCGCAGCGTATAGGTAACCGTGCGAAAACGGCGCGCCAGCAGGGGCACCTGACGGTAGAAGAGGAGGCCGGTGCCGTCCATTCCGGGGACGAGGATCAGCGGCGGGCCGTCGCCCTCGACGCAGATCTGCGGGTCGTAGTCGCCTCGGGGTGAATCTCCCATCGGACTCACTCCTCCGAGTACAATGATAGGCCAAAGTCTGGCGGAGAGCGTTGCATGCCGCTGCCGGGTAAAGAACGGGTCCTGAAGGTCTGTCGCGTGGTCTGGGCGCTGGGCTCGGTCCTTGTCGTCGGAAGCCTGGTGGTCGGTCTTTCCATACTGCCGGCGATCAGTTTCTGGGATCTGATCGACCGCTGGCGCGTGGACGGTTGGTGGCTGCGCCCGGTCCTGCTCTCCCTGTGGTTCGTCCCCGCGTACCTGATCTTCTCGATCTCCCTCATGGTCCTCGCCGCCGGTGCAACACGGCTGCTGGGCTGGCGGACGCCCGCCAACGCCGAAATGAGCATCGCGCGGCTGGAATGGCCGATCTTGAACTGGGCGCGGTACGCCGTGATCACCCAGATCGTGCGCCTGCTCGTGGGAATGGCCTTCCGTGCTACGCCGCTGTGGAGCTTCTATATGCGGCTGAACGGGGCCCGGGTCGGTCGGCGCGTCTACGTGCGCAGCCTCGAGCTGACGGATCACAATCTGCTCGAGCTCGGAGACGGGGTGATCGTCGGCGCGAACGCGCACATCTCCGGGCACACCGTGGAGGGAGGCTACGTCAAGACCGCTCCCGTGCGGCTCGGCAGGGGTGTCACCGTCGGCCTCGGAAGCATCATCGGGATCGGCGCCCAGATCGGGGATAACGCGCAGATCGGGGCCCTGAGCCTCGTCCCCAAGCATCGAAAGCTCGCCGGGAACGCGACCTGGGTCGGCGTCCCGGTCAGCAAGCTGCGTGACCGGCGGAGACCGGCGTCCTGACCGCGCTCGCTGGTCCCGTTCTCTTTTGAGCTTCCTGTGGCCTGCTGGTTTTGATTATCTTGAGAGGATGGAAAATATTCATATCTGTTTATAAGTATTTATTACTGATTTTTACAACTCACAGGCGCCCCTCGGGGCACAGCCAGGACGACGTGAGGGGATTTGCCGTGATTTACCGGATTTTACGACACCCGTCGGCGTTCGTGGTCCCGATCTCGTTGATCGCTCTGTTCGGTGTCGCACCGTCGCTGGCTGAATCTCTCATCGAGGCGCCGGTGCCGGCGCAACAGGGCGTCATCGAAGGAGTCTTCCAGGTGGTCTGGGGAGATGGCCCTCCGGGATCGGGGCTGACTCGCCGTGCCTATCGGGTCAGCGACGACAACGGCATCTCGTACGTGTTGCGGGTCGACGAGGGGATCTTGACCGCCGCCGGCGGCTTTGTCGAGCTCAACGGGCGGCGCGTGCTCGTCTCGGGAGCCCTGCTGCCGATCGCCGCCGGCCCGGAGCAGACCGAGGTCGTTTTCGACGTCGAATCGTTGCAGCGCTCCGACATCGCACAACTGCCGGAGCTCTCTGCCGTCACCGGATCCGTGCCCTGGGTAACGTTGCTGTGCAAGTTCAACGACGTCGCCGCGGAACCCACGTCACTGAGCTACATCGAGGGGCTCATGGGGGATACGAGTCCCGGCGTGGACTTCTACTGGAGGGAAACCTCCGACCATCAGATCAACCTCCTCGGTAGCGTCGCGGTGGGATGGCTGACCCTGCCGCAGCCGCGCTCCTATTACGTGTACAACAACGCCGGCGACATCTACTTCGACAAGACACGAGCGACGTCAGACTGTACCGCCGCGGCCGACGCGATGATCTACTATCCCTCGTTTTCGGGCATCCAGATGCTGTTCAACGACGATCTGGACGGATACGCCTGGGGCGGCAGTCGCTTCCTGAACCTCGATGGCGTTTCCAAGGTCTACAGCACCACCTGGTACCCACCCTGGGGGTACACGAACCAGTCGGTCATCGCGCACGAGATCGGCCATGGACTCGGGCTGCCGCACTCGTCCGGCCCCTACGGGGCAACCTACGATTCGAAGTGGGACGTCATGAGCAATGCCTGGCTGTGCGGCATCAACAGCGACGCCACATACGGGTGCCTGGGCCAGCACACGATCACGTATCACAAGGACCGCTTGGGCTGGATTCCCGCCTCCCAGAAGACCGTCGTCGATCCTGGTGATGCCACAACCCTCGACCTGCAGCGGCAGAACATGCCGCCGGCAACCGGCACCCTGATGGTCCGTGTACCCATTAGCGGCTCGACCAGCTACTACACGGTCGAGCGGCGCGAGCTGGTTGGCGCCGACGCCGGGCTGCCCGGCGCAGGGGTCGTCATCCATCGCGTCACCCCCGGCCAGTCACGGCCGGCCAACGTCGTCGATCCCGACAACGACGGAGACCCGAACGACGCCGGCGCCCTGTGGGTGACGGGCGAGGTGTTCGTCGACGTCGCCAACGGCATCACGGTGGCGATCGGGCCGGGCCAGGAGGTATCCGTGGCGAACATGGCAACCGATCCGGCGTGGGTTCTGGACGCCCACGGCGGCTTCCACTTCGGCGACGGGGCGGCGGCGCCGATGCCCTCGACTCCGGATTTCGGCTTCGACATCGCCCGCGACATGGAGTTCGCCGCCGGCGGCTTCTACGTCCTCGACGGTCTTGGCGGCGTGCACGCGGCCGGCGGTGCGGCCGCGATGAGCCCGACAACACCGTACTTCGGCTTCGACGTTGCCCGTGACATGGAGCTCGCCGCCACCGGCTACTACGTGCTGGACGGGTTCGGCGGCGTACACGCCGGCGGCGGTGCCTCGGCAATGGCTCCCGAAACCTCTTACTTCGGCTTCGACATCGCTCGCGACATGGAGCTGGCCCCCAGCGGCTACTACGTGCTGGACGGATTCGGCGGATTGCACGCCGGGGGCGGAGCCTCGGTAATGGCTCCCGGAACGCCCTATTTCGGCTTCGACATCGCTCGAGACATGGAGCTGGCCGCCAGCGGCTACCACGTGCTGGACGGGTTCGGCGGACTGCACGCCGGCGGCGGAGCAACGCCGCTGAGCCCGGCGACGCCGTATTTCGGCTTCGATGTCGGCGTCGATCTGGAGCTC
>CBDUAS010000298.1:0-5579 GCA_965365185.1 uncultured bacterium
CGGAAGTGGTCGAGACCCTGTTCATTGCCGTGGCGCTGGTCATCCTGACCGTGTTCATCTTCCTTCAGGACTTCCGCACCACGCTCATTCCGTCGGTCACCATCCCCGTGTCCCTGGTGGGAACGTTCGCCGTGATGATGGGCCTGGGCTTGTCGATCAACACGCTGACGTTGTTCGGCATTGTGTTGGCCATCGGCATCGTCGTCGACGATGCCATCGTGGTGGTGGAAAACACCATGCGCATCATCGACGAGGAGGGGCTGCCGGCGAAGGAAGCCACCGCCAAGGCGATGGATCAGGTAACCGGGCCGGTCATCGCGACAACGCTGGTACTGCTGGCGGTGTTCGTGCCGACCGTCTTCATGGGCGGCATCACCGGCCGCCTGTACGCCCAGTTCTCCATGACCATCGCCACCGCTACGGTGTTCTCGTCGATCAACGCGCTGACGCTGAGCCCGGCGCTGTGCGGCATGCTGCTGCGGCCCACGCCCAAGGAGCGCAACTGGTTCTTCCGCCAGTTCAACAAGTACTTCGATGTCACCACCAACGGCTACATGCGCCTCGTCAACGTGGCCGTACGCCGCGCTTTCGTGATGATGGTGCTGTGGCTGGGCATCGTCGCCGCCATGGTGTGGGGTTACGGGTCGGTTCCCGGCGGGTTTCTCCCCGACGAGGACCAGGGCTATTTCTTCGCCAACGTGAAGCTGCCCGACGCCGCCTCGCTCGAGCGCACGCAGCAGGTCATGGACCGCGTGACCGAGGAGCTGATGGCAGTTCCGGGAGTCGCCGACGTCATCACCATCGGTGGCTACTCGTTGCTCGATTCGCTGCAATCGAGCAACGGCGGCGCGGCCATCGTGGTGCTCGACGACTGGTCGGAGCGCACCGAGCCCGGGCTGCACGCGGCCATGCTGGCCGCCACCACGACGCAGCGCCTGCAGCAGTTCCAGGAGGGCACCGCGTTCGCCTTCATCCCGCCGCCGATCATGGGCCTGGGCAACGCCGGCGGCTTCGAGTTCGTCCTGCAAGACATCGGCGCCGCCGGCTTTCAGCAACTGCAGACAATCGGCGATGACCTGGTGTTCGAGGGCAACCGGGACCCGCGGCTGACCCGTCTCAACAACAGCTTCCGGGCCAACGTGCCGCAGCTCTATCTCGAGGTCGATCGCACCAAGGCGAAGACGCTGGGTATTCCGCTGGGCGAGATTTTCTCCACCCTGCAGGCGTACCTGGGATCGGCGTACGTGAATGACTTCAACCTGTTCGGCCGCACATACCGCGTGATGATCCAGGCCGACGCGGAGTTCCGCTCCCGGGTCGAGGACATCCGCCGTCTCGAGGTGCGTGACGCCGAGGGCAACATGATTCCCCTGGGAACGTTGTTGACCGTAGAGGACACCGTCGGGCCTCAGGCAGTGATCCGCTACAACCTCTACCCGGCGGCCAAGATCAGCGGCTCGCCGACGCCGGGCTACAGCTCCGGGCAGGCGGTGCAGGCGATGGAGAGCCTGGCGGAGCGGTTCTTACCTGCTTCGATGGGATTCGAGTGGACGGGCACGACCTACCAGCAGCTTTCCGCCGCCGGCCAGGCGCCGATCATCTTCGGCCTCGCCTTCGTCATGGTGTTCTTGTTCTTGGCGGCGCAGTACGAGAGCTGGCTGATCCCCATCGCCGTCATCCTGTCGATTCCGTTCTCCCTGCTGGGAGCTATCCTGGCAACCATGCTGCGCGCCTTCGACAACAACGTGTACACGCAGATCGGGATCGTGCTGCTGATCGGGTTGTCGGCAAAGACGGCGATTCTCATCGTCGAGTTCGCCAAGGACCTGCGCGAGTCGCAGGGGCTCTCGACCTTGGATGCCGCCACGACGGCGGCGCGGCAACGCTTTCGCCCGCTGTTGATGACCGCGCTGTCGTTCATCCTCGGGGTGCTGCCGTTGTTGGTGGCCACCGGCGCCGGCTCCGGAAGTCGCAAGGCGCTGGGCACCGCGGTCTTCGGCGGCATGAGCCTGGCGACCATTCTCGGCGTCGTGTGGATACCGGTCTTCTACGTCGTCGTACAGAGGCTTCGTGATCCGCGCATGGCGTCCGCGGAAGACGCGGACGCCGGTGGCGAACCCGGCGGCGGCGCTCCCTCCGGCGGCAAGGACGCGCCAAACGGCAGCGGTCTGGACGACGGCGGCGCCGCGCCGGCAGCCGGCGCGGCACGTACGCTCGGGGCGATTGCCCTGGCGCTGCTCTTCGTGGCCAGCGGCTGTACCGTAGGCCCCGACTACGTTCCGCCCGAAACGCCGATGCCTTCCGGAGCACCGATGCCCGACACCTGGCACATGCAGGCCGTGCAGGGCCTCGAGGAGGGCGAGCCGACCCTGCAGCAGTGGTGGGCGGCGTTCGACGACCCCAAGCTCAACGAGCTCATCGATCGCGCCGGACGCGCCAACCTCGACCTGGCGCTGGCGCTGGCCCGCATCCAGGAGGCCCGGGCGCTGTACGGCGTCGCCACCGGCGACAAGATGCCGGTCATCGACGCCGCCGGCAACGCCGGCATCCTGCGCAACAACGAGGCCGGGCTGCCTGCCGAGCTCGGAGCCCCCACCAACGCCGTGCTCAACGTCGGCGTCGATGCAAGCTGGGAGATGGACGTCTTCGGTCGCATTGCACGCAACATCGAGTCCGCCTTCGCCAGCTACGAGGCCTCCGTCGAGGACTACCGCGACGTGCTGGTTTCTCTGTATGCCGAGGTCGCCTTCGGGTACATCGATGTGCGGGCGTTGCAGGATCGCATCGAGTACGCGCGGGCAAACATCCAGGCGCAGGAAGACAGCCTGCGCCTGACACGCGACCGGTTCCGGGCCGGTCTCACGTCGGCACTGGACGTTGCCCAGGCGGAGTCTAATCTGGCGGACACCAGGTCGCGCATTCCGCAACTCGAGCAATCGCTCGAGTTCGCCCTGAACCGTCTGGCGGTGCTGCTGGCGCTGCCGCCGGGGGAGCTGCATGACGAGCTGTCGGGCGACAGCGCGATTCCGGCGGCGCCCGGCGAGGTGACGCGCGGAATCCCGGCCGACCTCATGCGCCAGCGTCCCGATATTCGCCGTGCCGAGCGGATTCTCGCAGCCCAGACCGCTCAGATCGGCGTCGCTACCGCAGACCTTTACCCGACCTTTTCCCTCACCGGCGCGTTCACCTTCGGGCTGGCGAGCGGCGACGGCAACACCACCGGATGGGGATGGAACATCCTACCGGGGTTCCGTTGGAACATCTTCGACCGCGAGCGCATCCACAATCGCGTCCGCGCGGTGGAAGCAGTCACCGAGCAGGCATTCTTGGCGTACGAACAGACCGTGCTGGCGGCGCTCGAGGACGTCGAAGACGCGATGATCGCATACGCGAAGGAGCGGCAGCGCCGCGACGAGCTGCTGACCGCGGTCGACGCTTCCGCTCGTGCGGTCGAGCTGGTACGGACACAGTACCTGTCGGGTCTGACGAATTTCCAGAACGTGCTCGACTCCCAACGCACGCTTTTCCAGCTCCAGGACCAGCTCGCCGCCAGCGAGGGCATCGTCGTGCAGAACCTCGTTCTGCTGTACCGGGCGCTGGGCGGTGGATGGAACGTGACCGACCCGGTCGTCGAGGGTGGAGGGCCGTGAGCCGAGGGAGTCGACCCAGGACATGAGCGAACCGAGTCCCGCGAGCCCGACACATATGCCCGCGCCGGAAGAGCTGAAGGTGCGGCGGCTCGGCGAAGCCTCGCTCGCCTCTCCGCTTCGGGGCGACGACACCTTCGTTGAAGACGACGACCGCATCTACATCGCCACCGCCACCGACGACGCCGTCGTCGAGGGTCGGGAACGCTCGTTCGAAGCCGCCGGGCCGCGGGAGAACCTTTTCTTCGATGCCGCCGAGACGAGCTGCGGCATTGTCACCTGCGGCGGCCTGTGCCCGGGACTCAACGACGTCATTCGCTCGATCGTGCTGACGGCCTACCATCGATACGGAATACGGCGCGTCGTCGGATTTCGCTACGGCTACAACGGCCTCGCCACCGACAAGCTTGCCGACCCTGTGCTGCTCGACCTCGAAGACGTCAAGAACGCCCACCGGCACGGCGGAACCATGCTCGGCTCCTCGCGCGGCCCGCAGGATCTCGGCGAGATGGTCGACACGCTGGTGGCTTGGAACATCGACATCCTGTTCTGCGTCGGTGGGGACGGCACGCTGCGCGGCGCCAATTCGCTGTCCAAGGAGATCGCCGCGCGCAACCTCCCGATCAGCGTGATCGGCATTCCCAAGACGATCGACAACGACCTGCTGTGGAGCCAGCGGTCGTTCGGCTTCATGACCGCGGTCGAGGCGGCGCGGACCGTCGTCGAGGCGGCGCACACGGAGGCCGAGGGCGCTTACAACGGTGTCGGGCTGGTCAAGCTAATGGGGCGCAACGCCGGGTTCATTGCCGCCCACGCCACGCTCGCCAACGGCGACGTGAACTTCTGCCTGGTGCCGGAGGTTCCGTTTACGCTGGACGGCGACGGCGGTCTCCTCGACCGGCTCGAGCAACGCCTGGCGGCTCGCCGGCACGCCCTGGTCGTCGTCGCCGAGGGCGCCGGGCAAGAGCTTTTCGACGATGCCGACGTCGGTGTAGATGCCTCCGGCAACAGGAAGCTGCGCGACGTGGGCCTGTTGCTCAAGGGGGCCATCGCCGATCGCTTCGACAAGCGCGGCATTCCGGTGGACATCAAGTACATCGATCCGAGCTACACCATCCGCGGGTTGCCCGCCAACTCCATGGACTCCGCGTTCTGCTTGATTCTCGGCCAACATGCCGTCCACGCCGGAATGGCCGGGCGCACGGACATGATGGTGGGCTTCTGGAACAGCGCCTTCACCCACGTGCCGTTGCCCCTGGTCGCCGAGGGTCGCAAGCGGATCGACCCGCGCGAGCAGGAATGGCAGCGCGTCCTCGACGCCACCGGGCAGCCCGCGAGCATGGTGGGCGTCTGACGCTTCGCTGACCGTGAACGCCACAGGCCCACAGCCTCGTCGATGGACCGGCGACCCGTCGGCCGCTTAGGTAGTATGAACAGGTCGCGGTTGTCACGGCGTGGCCTCCTCCTTCCTCGAACCCGGAGCTTTCGATGATCAAGCGCCTTTTCGCCGGCCTGCTGCTGGCGGCAGTCGCCTCAACCCTCATTCCTCTACCGGCATGGGCACAGGCCGGCACCCCGGGTGGGACAAGCCGCGTGCGTGTCTTCGGAGGTTTCTCGTACCTGCGCGTCTCGACGTCGGGAACCGAGGAGATTCCCGAGCTGGCGGAGAATGCCTACGGCGTGCAGGGAAACCTCGTGTACTACTTCCACCCGCGCGTCGGCTTCATGGTCGACGGGGCGTTCAATTCCGCCAACCTGCTGCGCGAGGACTTGGACGTTCCGAACGAGGTCACCGGAGTCGATCTGAACCAGACCACCTTGTTGTTCGGCCCCAGCTTCGTGCTCGCGAACAGCGGCCGGCTCACCGCACAGGCCTACGGAACGGTGGGCTGGGCGATCGCCTCCATCGACGTGACGGGGCTGACCGAGAAC
>CBDUAS010000299.1:0-5578 GCA_965365185.1 uncultured bacterium
GGTTTCGGTAGAGCTTCATCGTGGTGTCGCGCAGCTCCGCCGCCACGGCCTCCTCGTGCCCTGGCCGGGCTCCACTCTGAACCAGCAAGAGGTCGAGCCAGCCGTCGCCATCGGCGTCGAAGAACGCGGCGCCCGCGCCGTTGGTTTCTGGCATCCACTTGCCGCCGAAGGCACCGCTGACGTGCGTGAAATCGATGCCCGCCGTGTCGGTCATGTCGACGAAAATCCCCGCGTCGTCGATCGTCTGCGGCGAGGCCCACGCATACGAAAGCAGACTCGGATCACCACCTTCCTCGACAACGCCGAGCGAGGAGGACAACATCAAGGCGGAACAGGCCAGGCTCGAGCAAGCCAGGACACGCGCAATCGTCCGGCGGGCCTCGGGCCGGACCCGTTGGCTAGCGATCATCTCGCAACCAAGGCGCTGTCGGCCCGGGGAACACCGTCGGCGGCCTGTTGTAAGGGCCACCACGCAGAAACGCGTCCACGGGGAAGCGCTCCGCCGCGCTGAAACGGCCGGCCGCTGTCGCCAGGTCGTGGATATGGATGCTCTGGGACTCGCGGTTTGCGGCAACGTCGGCGCGTCGGAAAGGCCCGGTCAACGCCTGGATGTCTTCATCTTCCTTGTACCGACGGTAGCGCGCGTCGTGCAGTGCCGCCTTTTCGGCCTCACCCATGGCCCGGTAGGCCAGCGCCAGGGTGTAGTGCGCGCCGAGCTCCTCGGGGTCGATGTCGAGAACGGCGAGTGCCTCGCTTACGGCGTCCGTGAATCGCCCTTCGAGGTAATGAACCCTGGCGAGGTCGAGGAGCACCCTGCGGTCGTAGGCGAATTCTCGTTTTACGCGCTCGAGGAGCTCTAGCGCGGCACGGAACTCGCCCCGCGCCGCCGCGACCTGAGCCAGGAAATACGACGCCTTGACCGAGTCGCCGTCGAGCGCGAACGCGCGTTGCAGCGCGCCCTCGGCGGCATCCAGATCGCCCTCCTGCAAGTGAGCGCGAGCCTCGTTGATGAACCCTTCGGCGTACAGCGGATCGATCTGTTGCACGCGCCGAAAGGCCTCGACGGCGCGGCGCAGATCTCCCTGTCGCAGCAACCCGATGCCGTAATCGTTGAAGCGCTCACGCTGCTCGGCACT
This sequence comes from uncultured bacterium, assembly GCA_965365185.1. GTDB lineage: Bacteria > Acidobacteriota > UBA890 > UBA890 > UBA890 > CBDCGW01. The sequence continues at coordinate 1,137 of CBDUAS010000299.1, forward strand.
CGATGCCGGTCGTCCACCGGCCGTTGCGCCATTGACGAGCAAACCCGACGATGCCCGGCTCGCGGTGCCGTCGGCGGCAACCCGCAGCAGCAAGGTGTCTTCGGCCATCACTACGACGGGCAATTCGATCACCTTGTCGTCGTCGTACACCCATTCCCGCGTGTCGACGCGCGGCAGGCTAACCGCACCCGCGGGCTGCGGCGCGGCGGGAGCACCGCCCAGCGCCCAGCGATGATATGCCTGCTTGTGCTTGCGGTAGTTGAGGCGGGCACGCAAACGCAAGGTGCCGGCCGCTTCCTGCGGCACGACCATGCGATAGTGCACCGTGTCCGCGGAGCCCGGCGGGATGGTGCGGACGTACACGGCGGCGCGCCGGTCCCAGCCATTGCGCTTGGCAATCTCCTGGCCCGCCTCGTCGAGGAATACGCCGCGATAGGCGTGCGCGTCGGGATCGACGAAGCGATCCTCGTCCATGCCGCCGGACATCAGCAGCGCCCTCCCCCTCTCGTCGAGAAGGGTGAGCTCGATCCACGCCATATTCGAATCGATGGTGCCGCCCGGAAACATGTGACCGACGGTGAGGGTCCGGACCACGACTTCGACGTCCAGCGTCGTGCCGGGCACGACCGCGAGATCGAAAGCGTCGGCGGGGGCCACGATGGCGGCGGCGGCGCCGGCATCGGCCACGTCGCGCAGAGCAAAGATGTCGATACGCACGGAGTCATCGGTCAGGAAGTCGGCCGTCTCCTGAAGCTGCCGGTCGTAGCCGTGGAACACCGGCAGAGCCGTGTTGGCGCCGAGGAAACGATGCGAGTTGACCATTCCGTCGTCGTTACCGGCGTCGTTGGACGGCACTTCGGGCATGTGACAGCCCTGGCAGGTCTGCGGCTGCTCCGGGTAGTAGAACGAGCGCGCCGAATAGCCCGCGACGCCGCTGTCCTGCCAGCCGTCGAACTCATCGAAGCCCCGCAACCACTTGTAGTTGTTGACCGGGGTGATGAGGCTCTGCTTGTGGCAGGTGCCGCAGAATTCGCCCAGCACCAAGAACGGTCGCCGCCGATCACTGCGGTGGCGCCGTGCGACCTCCTCGTCGGCGAGCAGCTGTCGATTGCCGGCGCGCCTCCGGGACGGGTCGCTGGTCCCCTCTTCGGGCAATGGAGCCGATGGCGCCAGCTCCCACGATGCGTTGGCGTGCGCCGGATCGATCGCTCCGACGCTGTGACAAAACTGGCAGGAGATGCCGATGTTGGACCCGGGCGCGTCGAAGTCGAGCGGCTCATCGCGCGCCAGCACACCGGTCATCATCACGGCAGGATCGTGGCAGCCGGCACACCAATGGGACGGCCGGCGACCGGAGCGCTCCTCGAAAAACACGAACGAGCGTCGATACCAAGGATCGTTGAATGATCCCAGGTGATGCGTCGACTCGTACCACTGCGCGTAGATATCGGGGTGGCAGCCGGCGTCGCCGCACCTCTCGACGTCGAGCAGCTTGGCCTCGGGATAGTAGTCGCCGCTGCGCGTGGTCGCCGAAGAAGGATAGAACGGGCTGTCCGGATCGAGCGGCATCTCGTTGAATTCATAGCCGTCGACGAACGGCCCGGCCCGATAGTACGCGGGGTTCTCGTTGGCGTCGCGCACGTCTTGGCTCTCAGGAAGCTGAGGAGCGGATTCACGCTGAGGGGAAGACACGGGGGCCGACGGCGCGCCGGCTTCGGGCGGACGTCGAACGGGAGTCTGGGCGCCCGCGAGCCCGAGCCAAATCGACCCGAACACGCAACCCGCGACAAACACTGCGACGGACACGCGCGGAGAGCGAGCAGAATCGACGCCGGGCTTCCTCAGAAACATGAACCCAAGCTTACCGTTCGTTGCCATTGTGGCGCTGCCAACACCCCGAGGGGGTGCCCCTGGCGCCGGAGCTGGAACCGCCCTTGACCGCCGGCAAAGGCGGAATAGAGTTACCTTCGGTGCTCGGGGCCGGCTCTCGCCGGGACCCAACGCGCCATGTCTTCATTTCGATTCCAGCGGTGGATGGATGCGCCACGCGGGTATGAGACGGGGCGGAAGTGCTGACGTGCTCGGACTCCGCCCGGTTTGCGCCCTCCTGCTCGGCACTTGTTGCGCCATTCTGCTCCCCCATTCTGCGCCTGCGTTTCCGCAGCATCAAGAGCGCGGCCTTTTGCCCTACGGACCCCAACGACCGGCCAACGGTGTGCCACCGACGACGCGCGCCGGTGGCTTTCGCGCCGCGGTCGAAATGGTGCGCGTGCCGGTCATCGTCGTCGACAAGAGCGGAGCGTTCGTCAGCAACCTGCAGCACGGCGATTTCGCCGTCAACGACCGCGGCCGGCGGCATGCTGTCGACCATTTCGTCTCGGACGCCGAGCCGGTCAGCGTCGGCGTGTTGCTCGACGCCAGTGCCGCGATGGAGCATTGGGTCGGTGATGTCAAACTGGCCGTCGAGCGCATCGCCGGCAACCTGCGCACCAACGACGAGCTCTTCTTGGTCTCCTACGGTCCGGGCGTGGCGACGCTGTGCGAGCCCACGAGGGACAAAGCCTCTGCCGTCGCGGCCATGCAGCATTACGCCACCTGGGAGGGCGCCGATCGTGTCCTCTACGATGCGATCGATCAGGCCATCGGGATGCTGCAGAGATCGAGCCACGACAAGCGCTCTCTCGTTGTCATCGGCGCCGATGACGACACTGCCAGCACCACCAGCCGACTGGCGGTGCAGCAGCGTATCCACCGCGTGGGAGTCACCATCCACGCCATTTCGCTCACCCCGCGGACCGCGCGGACCACGAGCACGCCGTCACGCGCGAATCGCCTCCAGAGCCTGCCTGAAGTCGTGCGCTTCACCGGTGGATTGCTGGCCCGGCGACCGAAGCTGGCGGCACGCTACGGGGGCACCGCCGGCTGGCTGGAGGCGGCCGGACGCGACATCAGCGCGTACGTCAAGCATCAATACCTGCTGCACTACGCGCCGCAGGATCCGCCCCGTCCCGGCACTTGGCGCGAGATCCGGGTGCTGGTGCGAGGCGAGCATCGAGAAGTGCGTGCACGCAGCGGCTACATGCGGTAGCTGACCCGCGCTTCGTCCAGGCTGGCGGTATCCGTTGGGACGTGCGCACGCCGTGTCGGACGAAGCGGTCACGACTCGACACCTCGAGTGCCGGCGGCAAGCCATCCACCGGTTCGCCAGCCGTGAAGCGAGACGGGTAGCGAACCGGGGGCGGGCGGCATAGGCTTCTTCAACGCTCCCCGAATGGAAAGGAAAGCAACCCATGTGGGGATCGAGCCTCCGGCTCGCCGTCGTGACGCTCACCCTCGGGGGCGTCGTCAGCGGCTGTGCGCCCGCGGAAACGAGCTCTCCCGAGGCCGGCAGCGGCGTCGCACCCGGTGCGCCGGCGCAGGCGACTGCCGTCCGGACGACGAGCCCGCTACTTGACGGCACGGAGAAGTCTCTCGTCGTCGTCGGCTACTCGACGTCGTACGCCTGGCCATCGATGCTGCAGGAGATGCTCGACGAGCACGCCGGCGGACAGCGGACCTATCACGTGTTGAACGCGGTGGTCGGCGGCTCGCCCATAGGGCGGTGGATAGCATCGCCGGATTCCGAAGACTATCAGGCCACCTACGCCGCGATGCTGCGGGATTTCTTCGACCCCGAACCGCGACTTCGTGCCGACCAACCAGCGCCCACGGTGGCCGTGGTGCAGCAATCACTGCAGCGAACGCCCACGCCGGAGACGCGACTCGGCCCCGTGGTGAGAGCCGATGACAAGCGAGGTATCGAGATCGGCGCCGATGCACTCGAGAAGCTCGCCTCACAGCTCCACGACGACGGAATCGAGCGCGTCTACATCGGCATGCACATCTACAAGGATGGCTACGAGCCGGAGATCGGCAACGAACGCTTCGCCCTTGACGCGCTGCTGCGCCGCGGACACGACTTCGTGTTCGAAGGACCCGATGTATGGTCGCTCACCATCCGCGAGCACCCCGAGGCATTCGCCGAAGACGGGCTCCACCCCAACGAACGCGGCGCCAAGATCATGGCTGCCGCCTGGTACCGTGCGCTGGCCGGAGGTGACGCCCGCGAGGAGATCGTCGACGCCATGGTGGCTCGCGACTACGACTTCGACGGACTGATTCGGGAGCATCTCGCCTGGCGACGCGGCGGCGCCGAGCGCCGGCGTCCGTGATGACTGCCGGTGTGCCAGCGCGGCCTAGCGAGATGCGCTTGAGCCTTCGATCGTCGTAGTCGAAGAATCCGATCGACTCCCCGTCCGGGGAGAAGAAAGGCGATCTGGCGCCTTCCGTGCCTCGCAGCGGACGGAAGCTGGTGTCCGCGGATTCCTTGACGAACAGAATCGTCGACGTGCCGTGGTCGCTTGCGCAGACACAGGCCCACCAGCGTGCGAATCGATGCGGGC
>CBDUAS010000300.1:0-5573 GCA_965365185.1 uncultured bacterium
GCGAGCCGTTGGTGGCGACCGCCAGGGCGACCGAGGAGCTCGCCGTCGAGGAATTCGAGGACAGCCGCCTGGTCGCCGTCCACCTGGCCTCGTCCCAGGGCGACAGCTATGTGCTGCTGGCCGATATGGAATGGCCGTTTCGCGGCGCCGGCGGACGCGGACGTGACCGCGGCGACAGCATCCGGCGACCGGAGCGCGGCGGAACGATTCGAGGTGCCGATCGGGCGCCGGATTTCCGCCGACGCGACGCCAGGCCGTGGTACGCCGTCTGGTTGTCGGTGGTCGATCAGCCCGGAGCTCTGGCATTGCGCCTGCTGGCGGTCTTTCTGACCGCCGGGATTCTCTGCTACGGCCTGGCGCGTTACCTGACATCCCCGGTGCTGCGGCTGCGCGATGCCACGCACCGCCTCGCGGGCGGTGACCTGAGCGTCCGCGTCGGTCCAGCCGTGGCCGGGCGCGGCGACGAGATTGCCCAGCTCGGCCGCGACTTCGACATGATGGCGGAGCGTATCGAATCGCTGCTCACGACGCAGCGCCAGCTGCTCAGCGACGTGTCACACGAGTTGCGCTCACCTCTGGCGCGACTGAATGTCGCGCTCGCTCTGGCGCGCCGCCGCTCCGGCGCTGACGCCGCCGCTGCCCTCGATCGCATCGAATCCGAGGCCGAGCTGCTCAACTCGCTCATCGGCAGGGTCCTGGCGCTGGCGCGATTCGAGAGCGGTGCCGTGGAACCGGAGTTCACCGCGGTCGATCTTCACCGCTTGGTAGAGGACGTCGCCACCGACGCGGATTTCGAAGCCGATCCGCGCGGGGTTTCGGTGAGGGCGGAAACGCCGATCCGATGTCGCGTGCGCGGCAACGAGCCGTTGCTGCGCAGCGCCATCGAGAACATCGTGCGCAACGCCGTGCGTTACACGGCGGCGGGCACCAGCGTCGAAATCGAGCTGCGGGCAAGCGAGGATCACGCCGTCATCTCGGTGCGAGATCGAGGTCCCGGCGTACCCGAGGGGCAGCTAGTCGACCTCTTCAAGCCCTTTTATCGCCTGACGGACTCACGCGATCGCGGCAGCGGCGGCACCGGCTTGGGCTTGTCGATCGCCGATCGGGCGGTGCGGCTGCACGGCGGAATCGTTCGCGCGGCGAATGCCGCCGACGGCGGTCTCGTCATCGAGATACAACTTCCGTTGAAGGGTGTCGACGGAGCTTGATGAACCGCCCCGGTCAGCTCTCGACCTTGAAGCTGCTGACCCAGCGGAAACCGAAGTCGTTGCAGCGAAAGTAGGGCGACAGGTTGCCGCGCGCGGCGCACCGATTGACGAGGTTCTCGCTGTTCCAGCTGCCACCCCGCGCGGCGCGCTGGCCGGTGCGTTTCGAGCCCATCGGATTGCGCTCCTCGGAATCGGAGTAGTAGATGGGGTCGTAGCGATCCAGGCACCACTGGTAGACGTTGCTCACCATGTCGAGCAGCCCATAGGAATTGGGCGGGTTTGCTCCGGGCCGGTACGGACCCTCGAGCGGCCCGTTCGTGAGCTTGTAGCCAGAGCCGGAAATGTCGTTTCCCCAGGGATAATCCATACCCTGCAGCCCGGCCCGCGCCGCCTTCTCGAATTCCGCCTCCGTGGGCAATCGTATGTTCATGCCCGCCTTCGTGCCCAGCCAGGCACAATACTCCTTGGCTTCGTGCCAGTTGATGCCGACCACCGGTTGGGCGGGGTCGTTGAACTTCGGATCTTCCCACCACTGCGGTGGATCGACGTCCTTGTTCTCGCGCAAGAAAAACGCGTAGTCGGCATTGAGCACCGGCATCTGTGCCATCTCGAAGGCCGATACGTAGACCCGGTGGGCGGGAGACTCGTCGAACGTATCGCCGACGGTGCCCATCATGAAGGGGCCCTCGGGGACCAGACACCGCTTCAGGTTGAGCTTCTTCTTGGTGCCGAAACTCAGAATCTTGGGGCGACGCTTGACGGCCATGGCAACCTCAATCGTAACGCCCGCACGCGCACCCGGTCGAGAGTGATCGTGTGCGACCAGGACGCCCGGAGGCCGCTGCCCGCTTCCGATAGCGCGTTCCGGCGTCGCACCGGCGGCCTTTCCTACGAGCTCATCGCCCGGGGGGAGCGATGTTGATCAGCGGGTTGCCGGTGGTGAAGTACATCACCGTGTCGACGATCAGCACGGCACCGATCAAGAACAACATGATCGGCATGACCACCGCCGCGGCTTTCTCCATCCAAGCGTTGATGCGCTCGAACAGCACGTCGGCCTGATCGCGGTAGATGAAGCGCAGCAGCGCCAGCGTGGCGAACGGCAGAAGGTACACGAGGTTGTAGATCGCCAGCGCCGTCATCGCCCCGGTGAAGCCGAGGTCCACTTTGAGCATCTGGTCGATGGCGGCGAAATAGGGCACGGCAAACGGCAAACCGACCAGGTTGATCGTCGCCCCGAGCAGGATGCCGGAGAACGTGCCGAGAGTATGGCTCGATCCTCCGGTTTGCGGTACGTGCCGGGGGGCCTTGGGCTTTTCGGACTCCCGCGCCGACTTGTAGGCGAGCCAGATCAGGCCCACGGCGATCGGCGTCTGGATGACGAAGTCCATCGGTTGCGGGCTCGCCAACCTGCCGGTAATGCGCTCCAAGCCCACGGCCAGGCCCAGGCCGGCGATGAAATACACCGCGAACCAGCCGAACAGCACCCAGAACGCGGCGCTGTAGGGCTTGCGCGTTCCGAGCGCGAAGATCACCGCCGCCGCCAGCACCGGATTCAGGGCGTCGACGGCGACGATGGGTAGGAGATAGACGAGCAACTCGAGCATGAAGCGTCACCCTACACCCGGATTCCGGACCGCGGTAGCGCGACGATCCGGAGCTGCCCGGAATGGCGTCGGCACGGCACACCCTTCACCAGATCTCGACGGGCCGGAGAGGATGGATCTCGGTGATGGCGGCGAGCTGAGCGAAGTTTTTCTTGCAAAGCAGACAAATGTCTGCTTTACTGTTTTCGTCGATCCGAAGACGAGATACGGACAAGAAACCCATGGCCCATACCCCCCCGGGACAGACCAGAGATCGCGTTTTTCGCTTCATGCGTGATCGCTTGCTCGATGGGCGGCCACCGACGGTGCGTGAGGTGCGCGACGCCCTCGGCTTTCGCGCGGTCGAGTCGGCTCGTGCCCATCTGACCGCTCTGGTCGAGGAGGGACGCCTGGTGAAGAAGCCGGGGCGGGCGCGCGGATACGCTTTGCCCGGAACCGGGGGGCAACGTGGGGTGCCCCGTCTCGTGCCGCTGCTCGGTCGCGTTCCTGCCGGTCCCATGGACCTTGCCGTCGAGGATGTCGAGGGCTACCTGCCGTCGCGCACCGGCGCCAGCGACGAGATGTTCGCCTTGCGGGTACGTGGCGACAGCATGCGCGACGCCGGCATCATGGACGGCGACGTGGTTATCGTGCGGCGCCAGCCGACTGCCAGCTCGGGATCGATCGTCGTTGCGCTCATCGGTGACGAGGCCACGGTCAAGACGCTGCATCTGTGCAAGGGAAACGGTGCCGATTCCGTGCATCGTGGCCGTATCGAGCTACGCCCCGAGAACCCCGATTACTCTCCCATCGTTCCCGACCCCGGCGAAGTGCAAATTCTCGGCAAGGTGGTCGAGGTGAGGCGCTTTCTCGAGGGAGGTGTCTGATGAAGGGCGCCATGGGATCGTCGCTCGCGGCCGCTACGCACGGGAGCACGAGAGCGGCTTCGGTACCGTCGCTGAAGGCAGATGTGCTGGCTTCGATGCCCTTGCCCCGAGGGGTGACCCGAGGCGCTACCGCGCTCGCCCCGGCCCCCACGTCCCCCGCCGCTGTGCCCCTGACGCCGCGATGGGACCTTCAGGAGATCGCCGGAAGGCTGACCGAGATTTCGGGGCAGGGAGGCAGTGCCTGCTTGACGCTGGCCACATCGATGGTTCTCGATGCTCAGCGCCAAGCAGAAACCGCGGTTTGGATCACCGGCAACGACAGCAGCTTCTTTCCTCTGGATGTCGCCGCCGCGGGCGTCGACCTGGAAGCGCTGGCCGTGATTCGGGTGCCCGACGCGTCAGCTGTCGCACGCGCCGCAGACAGGCTGGCGCGCTCGGGCGCCTTTGGTCTTCTGGTCCTCGACCTGGGCGCCCACCCGCGTGTTTCGGCGGCGCTGCAGGCGAGGCTACGCAGCCTTGCGCGCAAGCATGACACCGCCATTCTCTGCATTACGGAAAAGCCAGGCAGTGCCTCATCACTGGGCTCACTGGTCTCGCTGCGGGGGGAGGCCCGCATACGACGGCTGGACGACGACAGCTTTGCCTGCGAGCTGCGCGTGTTGAAGGACAAGCGCCGCGGGCCGGGATGGAGGCACACGGAGATTTGTACCGGCCCTGACGGACTTTATTGAGAGAAGCAGATGCCCCGTTACCCGCAGCCCTTACGGGAGCAAAAGATATCGGCGTGCCGCGACGCGGCCTCGTTTCGACTCCCACAGCCGTCGAACGAGCGCTGTGCTCGCCCCCAGAGCCACCTCCCTGCGTCGCGGCACGTCGTTTTTCATTCGGGCACTTCAGCCACGGCAAGCACACCAGGCGTGGGCGGGGAGGTGCACGTCGAACGCCTGGCGTGTGTTCACGTGCCCGCCTTGCCGCTGCAATTGCTGGTTCGGCGCCATCCCGAGTGGATTGATCGGCCGGTGGCGATCGTTGACGAGGACAAGCCACAGGGCAAGGTGCTGGGGGTCAACGAGGCCGCCTATCGCTCGAGGGTTTTACCGGGGACACGTTATGCCGCCGGTCTGTCCCTGTGCCGGCGGCTGTGTGCCGGCGAGGTGCACGAACAGGAGGTCGACCAGGGCGTGCGCCGTTTGCTCGAGTTGTTGTGGCGCTTCAGTCCCGAGGTCGAGCCCAGTGCCGATGAGCCCGGGGTGTTCTGGGTCAATGCGTCGGGCCTCGGGCGTATCGAGGATTCGCTGGCCGGATGGGCGCGGAGGTTGCGGGCGGAGCTCGAGAGAGACGGCTTTCGGGCCCGGGTGGCGGTGGGCTTTCGCCGTTTTGCTGCCTATGCAGCGGCGCGCATAACCCGCGACATCAAGGTCTTTGCAAGCGCCGAGGCCGAGCAACGCGCGGCGCTCGGCGTACGGCTCGATCGTTTGCACATCGACCCGAACCTGCGCGAAGCACTTGCCAAGCTGGGCATCTATACGGTCGAACAGTTTGTAACGCTACCTCCCGACGGGCTCGGCAAACGCTTCGGTTCGGACGCGGTCGATTTCTACAAGGAAGCCTCCGGTCATATGCTCCGCCCGCTGGTGCCGGCGCCGCCACCGGTTCCGGTGCAAACGATCGCCGAGTTCGAGTACCCCGAGGCCGATGCCGACCGGCTGCTTTTTTACATGAAGCGCTTGCTGCCGGCTTTGCTGGAGCAACTGGCATGCTGGCATCAGGGGCTCACCGAGCTGGTCATCGAGATGGTGCTGGACGACGGCAGCCGCACGGTCAAGACCGTACGCCCGGCCGACGCGACCCTCGACGCGGCCGTGGTGCTCGACCTGGTGCGCTTGCGGCTC
>CBDUAS010000301.1:0-5572 GCA_965365185.1 uncultured bacterium
CGAAGCTCGCGCCGACCTGAAGGCCGGCCGCCATATGCTCATCAGCGGCGGCTACGAGTTCGAGGACGAAACCTACGACAACCTGAACACCGACGAGAATCCCGACCCTGCCGGTCGCGTCTACAGCTACGAAGGTGAAGGCGACGGCCGCGCCGAGATGCCTCTGAGCTGGGACAGCGCTGCCAGCCCCGTCGACAAGTGGGGAACGGCGTGGAACGCCTTTTTCGGGTACGCCGACGGCAGCAACCGTAACGAGGCACGCGGCGTGGCGCCGGCGTACGAGATGGCGGACGTGGCGGACACTGCCTATCCCGACGGGCTCATCGCCGCTGCCGCGATCGAAAAGCTGCGCGAGCTCGCGGACCGTCGCTTTCTGCTCGCGCTGGGGTTCTTCAAACCGCACCTGCCGTTCACGGCACCGCGCCGGTACTGGGACCTCTACGATCGCGAGGCGATCGCGCTATCTCCCAACCCCGGACCTCCGGTCGGCACCCATCCGGCCGCGGTTCACGACAGCAACGAGATGTTCGGCAACTACGGACATCCGGTCGCGGCGGGCGCGGCGGGCGAGCGGGTGGACGACGAGTACGCTCGCATCCTGCGGCACGCCTATTTCGCCGCGATCAGCTACGTAGACGCGCAAGTCGGCAAGGTCATCGACGAGCTCGACCGGCTGGGGCTGGCCGACAAGACGATTGTCGTGGTGTGGGGCGATCACGGCTGGCACCTCGGCGACCACACCATCTGGGGCAAGCACAGCACCTTCGAGCGGGCGCTGCGGAGCCCGCTCATCGTGCGTGTCCCTGGTTTGACGTCGCCCGGGGTCCCGGCCGACGGCCTCGTCGAGACCGTCGACCTGTACCCTACGCTCGCCGAGCTTGCCGGGCTGACGGAACCCGCCGGCCTGAGTGGAACGAGCCTGGTGCCGTTGCTCGATGATCCCGGCCATCCGGGCAAAGACGGTGCCTTCGGCTACTGGCACGGCCGGCGCACCCTGCGCACGCAGCGTTACCGGCTGACGCGCTACGACGAGGGAGAGCCGCGGGTCGAGCTGTTCGACCACCGCACGGATCCGTACGAAACCGTCAACGTCGCCGACGCGCAGCCGGAGGTGGTGGCGCGATTGCTGCTGCAACTGGCGGCGAACCGGCCGGTGCTGCGCAGGTAACAAGGCGCAGCTCGCCGGAATCACGCCTTCGGACACCGCGGAAACCGTGGACCGCCGTTCGCACGGATCGCAGCGACCGAGCGGTCAGCAGGATCTCGTCGCGCGGGCTAGTATTCGGCACACGCCGAAAACTTTCCCGAAGGATCGCGAATTGGGACTCAGCCTTCCCTCACTCATCGTCGCTGGTGCCCTCGCCTTCGTGCCGAATCCGTCGCCGGCGGATGGTCCACAGCAGGCCGTGCCGGATTTCACCGTTGAGCCGGAACAAGAGGCGGAACCGGAGACTCCCGGGTTATTCGTCTTTCTCGACTGCCCCCGGCAGATCTGCGACCTCGACTACCTGCGTCGCGAGATCACCTTCATCAACTACGTGCGCGATCGCCAGGACGCGCAGGTGCACGTGCTGGTGACGGCGCGGCAGTCCGGCGCCGGCTGGGAGGTGACCTTCGATTTCATCGGCCTGCAGGAGTTCGAGGGCGACAACGTCACGCACACCTACCAGTCCAGTAACACCGACACCGCCGACGAGGGGCGCGCCGGCATCGCCCAGACGTTGCGCGTCGGCGTGCTCCACTATCTGGTCAAGACACCGCTGATCGACCAGATCGAGATCCGCCAGGACGTCGAGCAGATCGAGGAACGCTTTCTGATCGTGGATCCCGCCGAAGATCCGTGGAACTTCTGGGTCCTCCGCTTCGGCGCCAACGGCCAGTTCAACAACGAGGACCGGCGTTCGAATCGGAACGTCAACCTGAGCGCCTCCGCCAACCGCACCACCGAGCAATGGAAGCTGCGCTTCAACGGCAACCTGCGCTACACCGACCGCAAGTTCATTCTCAATAACGGCAGCGAGTCGTTCGCCCTCACCCGGCAGCTCTCGTTTACCCACCAGGCGGTCAAGAGCCTCGGCGGCCAGTGGGGAGCGTCGTTCAAGGCGGCGGCGCTGCAGGCTACGTTCGTCAACCAGGACTTCACCTGGGGCGTTCTGCCCGGCATCGAATACAACTTCTTCCCGTATTCCGAGTCGTCTCGGCGCTCCTTCACCGTCACCTACGAGTTCGGTGTCGTGCAGTACAACTACATCAAGGAGACCATCTTCGAGAAGACCTCGGAGCTTCTCGTCGACCACGGCCTGCAGACCGATTTCACCGCAGTGCAGCCGTGGGGCGAGGCCGAGTTCAGCGTCGAGACGGCGCAGTTCCTGTCCGCCCCCGACCAGTGGCGGGTGGTGCTCAACGGCCGACTCGAGTTCCGCGTCATCCGCGGCCTGAACCTCAACGTGCGCGCGAGCTGGGCGGCGATTCGCGACCAGCGCTACCTGCCCGCCCAGGGGCAGTCCGACGAGGACATCCTGCTGGAGCGCCAGGCATTGGCCACCGACTCACGGTCGTTCATCTCGTTCGGTTTCAGCTACACTTTCGGCTCGATTTTCAATAACGTCGTAAATCCGCGCTTCACCGGAACCCGGGCGGATTTCAGCCGCTTCTTCTGATCGGCCCGCGTCAGCGCCGGGCGCGGTTTCCTGCTCTGCTCCCTCCCACTCCGCCGTCGCGCTCCTACGCCTGATCGGCTACCATCGCACGGCTCGTACGCCCCGTTTCGTCACCGAGGTACGCATGGAAATAGGCAGCAAGATCAACCATTACACGATAACCGCGAAGCTCGGCGAAGGCGGCATGGGGCAGGTCTTCCGGGCCGAGGACAGCAACCTCAAGCGCGACGTTGCCATCAAGGTGCTGCCGCCGGAGCTGGCCGGCAACGAGGAGCGGATGGCGCGACTCGAGCGCGAGGCGCAGCTTCTCGCCCAGCTCGAGCATCCCAACATCGCGGCCATCTACGGCCTCGAGGAGGCCGACGGGACTCGCCTGCTGGTGATGCAGGTGGCCGAGGGCCAAACGCTGCACCAGCGTCTCGACGCCGGCGCCGTGCCGCTCGACGAAGCGCTCAATATCGCTCTGCAGATCGCCCAGGCGCTCGAATCGGCGCACGAAAAGGGCGTCGTGCATCGCGATTTGAAGCCGGCCAACGTGATGATCTCGGAGAACGGGCTGGTCAAGCTGCTCGACTTCGGCCTCGCCAAAGCCTTCGCTACGGAGCACTCCGGTTCCACCCCTGAGATGAGCGCTTCGCCGACAATGAAGGCGGCCGAAACGCAGGAGGGGATGATCTTGGGCACGGCCGGATACATGAGCCCGGAGCAGGCGCGCGGCCGCACGGTCGATCGGCGTGCCGACATCTGGGCCTTCGGCTGCGTGCTGTACGAGATGCTCACGGCGAGTCGCACCTTCAGCGGCGAGACGGCGACCGACATCCTCGGCGCCATCGTCCACCGTGAGCCCGACTGGAATCTCCTCCCCGACGAGACGCCGCGGCGCATCCGGGCGTTGCTGCATCGTTGCCTGCGCAAGGACGCCAACCGCCGGATCCAGGCGATCGGCGACGCCAGGGTATCGATCGAGGAATACCTGGAGGATCCGGAGGCCGCCGAGGCGATTCTCGGCGCCGACGCGGCAGTGCCCACCTGGCAGCGTTGGGCGCCTTGGGCAGCGGCCGCGGTGCTCGCGGTGGCGCTGGGAGCGAGCCTGTTTTCCGGGCCGGCCGCTGAGCCCGAATCCCCGACGCTCCGACTCGACATGGCCATTGGCGTGGCCGAGGATCTCCGCGACCTGTCGCTGGGCTCGAGCCTGGTGCTATCGCCCGACGGCAGCCAGATCGTCATCGTCACAGGTTCGGTCCAGGACGCCAGGCTGAGGATCCGACGCCTCGACAGCACGGAGGTCAACGACCTCACCGGCGGCGGGACCTACAACCCGTTCTTCTCTCCCGACGGTGCCTGGGTCGGCTTCGCCACCTCGACCTCGCTGCAGAAGGTCCCATCGACGGGCGGCACGCCGCTCGAGATCATCGACGTCAACCGCAGCCGCGGCGCCGATTGGGGCGCAGACGGCACCATCATCTATACGCCGTCGCCGGACGCTCCGCTGATGGCGGTCAGCGCCGACGGCGGCGAACCGACGCAGATCACCGAGTTCGACGAGGCCGCCGGAGAGGGAACCCATCGCTGGCCGCAGATTCTGCCGGACGGTCGCCACGTGCTGTTCACGGCTCATACGGGATCCGGGACATACGACGGCGCGACCATCAAGGCGGTGGATCTCGACAGCGGCGAACAAACCGTGATCTACAGGGGTGGCTACTACGGCCGCTATGCCGAGTCGGGGCATCTGCTGTTCGTCAACGACGGCACGCTGTTCGCCGCGCCGTTCGACGTCGGCAGCCTCGAGATCATCGGCAGCGCTGTGCCGGTGGCCGAACAGGTCGCCGACGACCCCGGCAGCGGCGGCGCCCAGTACGACGTTTCCAGCAACGGCGTTCTGGTGCATCGACGCGGCTCCTCGGGCCCCGGGACCTACCCGGCCGTCTGGCTGAGCCGCGACAACGAGACGTCGACCTTGCTGCCCGAGTCCCGCACCTACGTGGAGGCGAGGGTCTCGCCCGACGGCTCGCGGCTGAACATGACCGAGCTCAACGCGGACAACTGGGATATATGGGTGTACGACCTGCTGCGCGGCACCCGCACGCGCCTGACCTTCAGCGACGGCATCGAGGGTCCCGCGGTCTGGTCGCCGGACAGCACCGAGCTGATCTACTCCTCGGATGCAGACGGCGGCGACAACCTGTATCGGAAGGCCGCTGACGGATCCGGCGAAGCGGTCCGATTAACGAACGAAGAGGGATCGCTGTTCATCAGCGACTGGTCGAGAGACGGTCGCTGGGTGCTGGCGACACGCATAGGCACTCCCGACGAGGAGCGTGGATTTGCCGGCGGCGCCGATATCGCTTACCTGGACCTCGAGGGCGACAGCCCCGTGGCTCCTTACCTGGCGACGCAGTTCGCCGAGCTCGAAGCCTCGTTTTCGCCCGACGGCCGCTGGGTTGCGTACCAGTCCAACGAGAGCGGTCGCAACGAGGTCTACGTGCGCCCCTTCCCACCGTCCGGCGGCCGCTGGCAGGTGTCGGACGAAGGGGGCTCCTACCCGCGGTGGGCAAAAGACGGCTCCGAGCTCTACTACCGCACCGACGACGGAATCTTGATGGTCGCGGTAGACACCTCGGCCGACAGCTTCAGTGCGTCGCGCCCGCGTCTGATCGCCTCCGGCAACTTCATCGGCGGGCTCGGCGGCGTGGCAATCGCCGGCAACACGTTTGCCGACTACGACGTCGCCCCCGACGGGCGTTTCGTCATGTTCCCCAGCGGCGCGGAAGAGGCCCCCAACATCCAGCTCGCGCGGGTGGTGGTGAACTGGTTTCCGGAGCTGCAGCGGCTGGTGACGCCGCGGTAAGAGGCCTCGCGGCACAGCCACCGCTGGTGACGCCGCGGTAAGAGTCCTCGCGGCACAGCTA
>CBDUAS010000302.1:0-5562 GCA_965365185.1 uncultured bacterium
CACGCTCGGGGCGGAATCCCCCGGGCTACGTAGTACCTCTCGGTGATGAAGTCCTATGAAGGCGCGATGGTCGCGACCCGTATCGGGTATGGGTTGCCGAGATCATGGCCCAGCAGACGCGCATCGCGACCATGCGACCGTATCTCCAGCGGTTCATGAGACGCTGGCCGGATGTCGAGAGCCTGGCGGCCGCGCGGGTGGATCTCGCCGCGGGGCTGGATCCGGCGCTGGCCGAACAGGAGGAGCGACTCCGCGGCGGGTTAGCCGAGGCCTACGCCACCCAGGTCGACATCGCCCGCGGCGTCGACACGGAGTCGGACATCAGCGAGGTCACCGAGAGGGTCCGCGACCTCGAAACCGAATACCGCCAGGCCAAGGCGCAGATTTACAGCCGCAACCCTGCCTACGCGGCGCTCACCGGGCTCCAGGCGTTGAGCTTGGACCAGGTGCAATCGGAGGTCCTCGACGACGAGACCCTGTTGCTCGAGTACGCGCTCGGCGAAGAGCGCAGCTTCGTGTGGGCGATCTCCCGCGACGGGGTTGCCGTGCACGAATTGCCGTCGCGGGCAGTGATCGAAGCGGCTGCTGCCGAGCTCTACGATGTGTTGACCGCCAGGCTACGGAAGCCAGACGAATCGGCGCGCGAATACGGTCTCCGCTTGCGTCAGGCGACGGAGCGTTACGACGAGCTGGCGGTCGCGTTGAGCGACATGCTGCTGGCGCCGGCTGTCGCCCAAATGGCCGGCAAGCGAGTTGTCATTGCCGCGGACGGCGCGCTTCAGTACTTGCCCTTCGGCGCGCTGGCCGAGCCCGGCGTCGCGGAATTCACTCCGCTGATTGTCGAGCATGAGGTGGTCCGTGTGCCCTCCGCTTCGACCATTGCGGTGATGCGGCGCGAGACGGCGGGTCGCCGGATTCCGGCGGGCACAGTAGCGCTGCTGGCCGATCCGGTATACGACGCGGATGACGAGCGCTTCGAGCGGGTCGGCGCCGGAACGCCGACCGCCTCATGGCCGGGCTTGATGCAGGGCATGTCCATGGAGCAGAGGCCGTACGCTCGAGCGCTCCGTAGCGCAGCCGGCCTGGACCTGCGACGTCTGCGCGCCACCTCCGCCGAGGCAGCGGCGATCGTCGCGGCGGCCTCCGAGGGTGCGGTGTTCCGAGCCGTCGGATTCGACGCCAGCCGCGAGCAGGCAATGAGTTCCGAGCTGGCCGGCTACCGCATCATCCATTTCGCCACACATGCTCTGCTCAACGGCGACAAACCGGGTCTGTCCGGCCTCATCCTTTCGACCTTCGACAGGAGAGGGGAGCCGCGCGACGGCTTCCTGCGCCTACACGACATCTACAACCTCGAATTGCCCGTGGAGTTGGTCGTGCTCAGCGCCTGCAACACGGCGTTGGGCGAGAGCGTCCGCGGCGAGGGGCTCGTCGGCATCGTGCGGGGGTTCATGTACGCCGGCAGCAAGCGCGTCGTCGCCAGCCTCTGGAAGGTCGATGATGTGGCCACTAGCGAGTTGATGGCGCGCTTCTACGACCAGATGCTGCGTGAGGGGCGGAGCCCCGCCGACGCATTGCGTCGGGCGCAGCTTTTCATGCGCGAGCAGCCCCAGTACGAAGATCCGTTCTATTGGGCGGGGTTTGTGCTGCAGGGAGAATGGAGGGCGCAGTAGCATGAAGCCCATCGTCTTCCAGCCCGACTTCGACGCCAACGCCTGGCAGAACCTGTTCGATTTTCTCGAGCCGCCGGGGCGCTATCGACCCTCGGCCGATCGCGGCGAGCGCGACGCTTCGGGCCGCCTGAGGAAGGGAGCGCCGACGCGGCGCGAGCGTGCGCACGCGCGCTACGAGGAGATCTTCTGCAAGCTCACCGCCTTCTTCGATGCCCGAGGCTGCGACGATTCCGAAGGTTGCGCGTCCGAGACGATCCTGCGGGTGGCGGCGAAGTGCGGCAACGTCGAGCTCACCGGCGATGCCAAGCCGATGAGTTACTTCTACGGCTGCGCCCGCAACGTCATGCACGAGGTGTACAAGGATTGGAAGCGGAAACAGAGGCGGCAGCGCGAGCTCCTGATGCTGCCGACTCCGGAGCCCAGCGAGCTGAAGGAAATCCGCCAGCAGTGCCTCGAGAGCTGCATGAGGGCCAAGCTGGTTGAGGAAGAGCGCGAGCTCATCCTCGACTACTACCGCGGCGAGCGTGGCGCCAAGATCGAGCGCCGTGTCGAGCTCGCCGGAAAGTACGAAAAGAGCCTCAATGCCTTGCGAATCGAGACCTTTCGCATCCGCAAGAAACTGCAGCCGTGCGTCTCCGAATGCCTGGAGAAGGCGGCCGAAAGCATGGTGCCACAATGATCCGCGACGATCAGAATCAGGAACGGGATCTGATGCTTCTGCGCAGCTATCTGTTGGGACAGCTCGGTACGGACGAGCGCGAGAAGCTCGAGGAGCGGCTATGGCCTGTCTCGAAGGCGAGCGCCGACGAGCGTTCGCTGTCGGAGCTGCTGCAGGTGGCGGAGGATTCGATCATCGACGACTACCAGTTCGGTAACCTGTCCTATGAGGACCGCACCGATCTGGCGCTGCGGTTCTCGTGGACACCGCTGCGACGCGAAAAGCTGCAGCTTGCCACGGGGTTGACGCATGTCGCCGAGGCGGCGGAAGCCGAGCAGGTGCGCGCGCCTGCACGATTCGGCCTGGCCACCACTCCCGAGGGCGGTTGGGCGGCCACGGAGGATGATCCTGCGACTTCCGAGGCAGAGCCGTGGCGGCTGGCCGGCATCCTTCCCTGGGTCCGACGGGGCGAACCACGACGCTGGTCAATGCCCGTGTGGGCCCCGGCTGCGGCCGCGTTGCTGCTGGTAGTGGCGATCGCTGTCTCCTTTCAGGTGGGCGCAAGCCGCCAGGCCGATTCGACCACCGCGTTCGTGGCGATGGATCCCGCCGTGCGCCAAGCGGGCGGAACGCCGGTGATCGCGCCGCAAGGTGAGCTGCTGAGACTCTGGCTCGAGATCGGTGGAGACTACGACGGTTACCAGGCGGAGCTTTACCGCAGCGACGACACAGCGTATCTGCTCCGGACCGGCGTGCTCGAGGCCCGGCCGTATCGAGACACCACGGCGGTGGAGCTGCTGGTGCCTTCGGACAGCCTGACAACCGGCGACTACTACGTATTGCTCCACGGCTTCGTCGGCGCAGACTCGCGCATGTTCCTCGTCCGATTCAATTTCGCCATCACCGATTGAGCTCGGCTCGCCGCGAGCTCCCGGGCAAGCGGGCGAAGACGGCGGGGCGGCGGCACGACCTCGGGCGTCTGGGTTCCGGATGTGCCCGCACCCCCGTCCCGAGATCGAACGCCGATGGTGGAGCACCGCATCCGGGTGTGCCCTCCGGGCGGTCCTTTCCGGGGAATCCCTACCTCGCTGAAACGTTTTTCACTGATCTGTCATTCATCAATGAGAGCGAGAAAAGGGAATGATCCCGATCCCCCGAGTGAGAGAAAGGAGCTCGACATGCAGATCCAACTGCGATGCGCCGGCTCCGCTGTCGTCATCGATCTGATGGGGCGTTTGACCGCCGGGACCAGCTTCACGCCGCTATATCGGCTCTGTGGTCAGCTCAACCGCAGTCCGGGCAACACTGTCGTCGTCGACCTCTCAGGGCTCGAGCGTTTGGATTGCGCCGGCATCGGTGAGCTCGTGCGGCTGCACAAGTGCGCGGAGATGGCGGGTGGCGAGATGCGAATCGTCAATGTCGGCCGGCTCCATCGCGAGCTGTTCGAGATGTTCCGCCTCATCGAGCCGCTCAACGTGTGCAGTACCTGGAAGGCTGCGCTGCGCGGCTGCGAATCGGGCGGCGGCGAGATTCGCTTCTGGTGGCACTTGCCGGGCGTGCCCGCGGCAGCCCGGCCACACAGTCCGCAATCGCACTGAGGGATCGACGGTGTGACGCTGCCGGTGCGGTGGCGACTTCGGCCGGTCGAGCCAAAGGCGGCAGGTAGAGGGGAGGAAGCCCATGAAGATCCGTGAATCTGTTCGCCGCGCCGCCGTGGTCTGCTGCGCGATGCTGTTCGTGCCCTGCCTCTCGTCGGCGTCGAATAGCCGGTCGCCCGCGAGCGTGCCGTCACCACTCGTTTCGGCGTCAAGGGCCCAGTTCGACCAAGGGCGGGCGATTGCCGCCAAGGCACAGGATCGCTACTGGCTCGGCGAAGACGGCTTTCCGCTGCCCTTCCGCAGCGACGACGAGATCAAGGATTTCCTGCTCACCGCAAAGATCGTCGAAGTCGAGCCCATCGGCATCGGCATCACCAAGCCCGAGCGCGTCACCCTGGAGAAAGACGGTGTTCGCGCTCACGCGGCCTTCCGCTACTTCGAGCGGCTGTATCAAAGGAACCGGCTGCGCGACGGGCGGCTGATGGTGAACTTCTGGGACAGCTACCGTTTCGAGCCGGCCGCCTACGAGCTCGCCTGCCTGCTGGGCATGAACAACGTGCCGCCGGCGGTGGAACGGCGGGTGAAGCGTCGCAAGGGAACGCTGCAGATGTGGGTGTACGCGTCGTTGATGGAATCCGAGCGGCTCGAGCAACGCCTTGGTCCGCCCAACGCGTTGCGCTGGGCACGCCAGCGCCACCAGATGATTCTGTTCGACGCCCTCATCGGCAACACCGATCGCAACGCCGGCAACGTACTGATCGACGGCAACTGGAACCTGTGGCTGATCGACCATACGCGGGCGTTCTACGGCCGGGCCCGCTACAAGCACCTCGAAGATGTGGCCTTTGTCGAGCGCACCTTCTGGGATCGGCTGCGGGCGCTGGATCGCGAACAGCTCGACGCGGCGCTTCGCGACTACCTGTCGGACACCGAGATCGGCCGGATTCTCGAGCGGCGACTGCGCCTGACCGCGTCCATCGAAGACCTGATCGCGGAGCGCGGCGAAGACGTCGTGCTGTACGACGCGCGGAGTTCTTAGCTCTTGTGTGAGTCCTCAGCTCCTGTGTGTTCGCGGGGCTGCGCAGGTAGGTGGGGCAGCTTGGCGCCTAGCGGCTAACTAGGGCTCGTCGTGGAACCTCACGTGAGGGTCTACGACGTTCCCGGGTTTTCCGCTGCCTCTTTTTCGGACCGTGGCAATTCCCTTGTAGGGATGGTACGGACAGCCACATCCACCGTTCTGTTTCCACTTCGGGAACACACGTTTCCCGTTCGAGTTTCGCCTGAGCTTCGTTTCCTTGCCGCTTTCCGTGGACCAATCCAGGCCGCCCTTCGTACCGGCGAGCGGATAGTCGTGGGCTTGAGGGCACGGGTCTTTCGGAACCCGCGGATCCGTCGCGTGCGCTGTCGGGTCCCATTCGACATCGACGATCTTGAACTGCAGCTTCTTGAGCTCCTCTGGAGTATGCGTGTTGGATACGAGTCTCCACCGCAACGTGTCGCCTCGGCGCACCATGGGCTCGTTGTGGTCGTCCTTCATGCTCGGATCGTAGACGGGATCGCCGTTGCTGTCTTTCTTCACGGGAAATTCAGCGTAGAGAACTGCCATGAATGCCTCCTGAGTCAGGTGAAGTTC
>CBDUAS010000303.1:0-5556 GCA_965365185.1 uncultured bacterium
GAGGGATGAGGTATGCACCCCGGTAGGTCAGCGTCCGCGTCTTGCCCGCGCCGGCCCCCGCGATCACCAGCTTCGGCCCCTCCCCGCTGGTGACGACAGCGCGCTGCTGCTGGTTCAGGTCGCCCGCGAAGTCGACCTGGAAGCTCGGTTGAGCCCGTTGTGGGAGTGTGAAACGCCGTGTCATCGACCCGCATTGCCGGGCAACGACGCATCCATCAAGGTCCAGACCGAGCCGGTCGCGCGCAGGGTTTGCAGCGTGTCCCAGCTCCGCGAAGCGGGACGCGGCAGCAAATAAGACCAACCCCGGGCCGGCGCGCGCACTGCCGCGGCGGAGGTGAACAGTCGAGAGAGCTCTTCGAAGAGTGTGCGTGGCTGCGGGTAGATCCGGATCGCTGTCTGCGCGCTCGGGCCGATGCCCGCCTCCGCACGCGCGGCGGCGAGTGCTTCGCGCAGGCCGCCGATGTTGTCGATGAGGCCGTGCTCCAGAGCCTGCAGGCCGGTCCACACGCGGCCCTGTCCGACGGCGTCGACCTGCTCGATGGTCATCTCCCGACCGCGCGCAACCACGTCGAGGAAATCGGCGTACGTCTGCGCGACGCTGCGCTCGAGGAGCGCTGCCTGCTCCGGACGTAGATCGCGCGTCGTCGTGAGCAGGTCCGCGTTCTCGCCGCGCTTGATCAGGCCGTGAGAGATGCCGAGCAGATCGTAGGTCTCTTGCAGACTGAGGCGACCCATGACGACGCCGATGGATCCGGTATAGGTCGCCCGGTTCGCGAACACGCGGGTCGCCTTGCTGGCAATCCAGTAGCCGCCGGAGGCGGCGACATCGGACATGCTCACGACGACCGGCTTGCGCCGCGCCGCCAGCTCGACCTCGCGCCCGATGACGTCGGCGGCGCTGACGGCGCCGCCCCCACTGTCGACGCGCAATACGATCGCCTCGATGGACGGATCTTCGCGCGCGTCGCGGAGGTATCCGGCGATGGTGTTGCCGGCGGCGATGTCGGCACCGAACAGGCCGGCTTCGACGTCGCCGGGGATCATCAAGCCGCTGACGTGCACCACCGCAATCACGTTATCGCGCGAGAAGAGGCTGGAGACTCCCGCGGGTGCGGTGGCGCGCAGATACTCACGCACGTTCAAGCGGCGAGGCGAACGGCCGGCGATTTCCGCGAGTTGCCCGTCGACCTGATCGCGATAGCCGAGCTCGTCGACGAGTCCGAGCTCGAGGGCCCGACTGGCCGACAGCAAGCCTTCGTCGAAGGCTCCCTGCAGCTCCTCGGGCGGCATGCCGCGATCGTCGGCGACATCCTCGATCCACTGTCCGTACAGGCTGTCGAGGAGGCTCTCGCTCATCTCCCGCTGCGCATCGCCCAGCTCCCGCTCCGTGAGGGCATTGAAGGCGGCCTTGTATGGACCACTGGCGAACACCTGGAAGCGAACGCCGAGCTTGTCTAGGAGCTCGCGGTAGAAGGGCTCCTCGACGAGCATCCCGAGAACGAGCTGTCCTGTGGGTACCTGGTAAACGGTCTCCGCGGCAGCCGCCAGGTAGAGATCGAGGCCGGAACCCACCTCCAGCAAGGCGACAACCGGCTTACCGGAGTCGCGGAAACGATGCAGGGCCGCGCGAACTTCCTGCGTCTTGCCGTAGCCGCCGGCGAGCGGCCCGACGTCCAAGAAGACGCCGGCGACGCGATCGTCCGCGGCTGCCCGGTCGAGAGCCTCGTCGATCTCCCGGACGGTCAGCGGGCCGAGAAACGGGCCGGTCTGTGCAACCTCGCCCAGCGTCCCCTGCAGCCGCACGGTGAGGATCGTGCCGCCGCCGAGCGTCGGTACGCTCCCGACCAGCAGTCGATTCAACACCCAGACAAACAGGGTGAATCCGAGAAAGAAGATGAAGAGCGTGGTCAGCAGCCAGAGGCCGGTTCGTCGAGATGCCATGCACGGATGCTACCGTCGAGCCCCGGGGCCTTCAATGCGGGAGTCGTTGATGACCGGAGGATCAGTGCCGCTCCCATCCGGTGATGGCGATCTGGTAGGTCCTCGGTGTTTGCGGCGGCAGGTTTTCCAGATCGAGGAAGTCGGTATCGAATCTCCAGTCCCGAATCGCCGGGCTGAAGACCCCCGCCCGTCCGTACGGGCCGTCAGCGTACCGCGAGTCCCACAGGGCGACCATGCTTCCGAGCAGGGTAAGCTGTGCCCCGCGCCAGTCTTCCACCAGGCGGACGAAATTCTCCAGGCCGCCGTTGTAATCCGCTCCGATGTCAACAACGCCGCTCATGATGCCTGCGTTCACTGTGGTCGGTGCGGCCAGACGTTGTTCGAGGGGCAGCAAGCTGTACTCGAGATCGCCGTCGAACGTTCCGTCCCCGTCGACGTCGCCCCAATTGTTGCTCAGGACGGTCACGGAATCGGCCATGATCGCGGCCGCCCGCTTGTCCAAGGTATTGAAGTCGCCCTGCACGTACACGGGGTTGTCGCTCACCAGCGTCAGGGATCCGGCCAAGCGGGCGGCCCTCTTCGTCTTGAAGGCGAACTCGGTGAGCTCCGAGTTCCAAGGCGTGCCGTACGCCGACCATTCCGCCGGCCCGACGCCGACGGCGCCCCCGGGCCAGGCGGGCGCGTGGGGGTCGGGTTGAAACGCTCCCAGATACACCGTGCCGTTTGCCGGATACGCGGGTGAGCGGCCGAGCTTGTCGACATCGACCTCAACCGTCAGCATGTGCTTGAGTTCGCGCCGGTCGTACAAGACGGAGAAACGAACGGCGCTCTGCCCGCTCAGTGGGTCGACAAGAGACACGGGGTTGCCGTTCCTGTCATAGCCGCGACCGTTGACGATGCGGAGATCGGCCGTGTACCAGATCTTCGCCGCTCGTTCTGCAGGCGTGTCTGCTGCGACGCCGCGCTCGATGAGAAGGCGCGGATGGCTGGGATCTTGGATGGTCAGGTCGATACGCTCGGCACCGATGTCGCCGGTGCGCACGCGACCGTCCCAGCGGCGGATGGCCTCTGAGCTCCAATCCGGATCTCGAGAGTCGAGACCGTTCATCTCCTGGTAAACGCCGGCAGCGTCTCGTATGCGGACGGCGCCGTGGCTTGCCCAACCATTCCGTCGGAGGTTGTAAATACTGCCGTGCGCCGTGACGGTGGCGTCGAACGCCACGTCCTCCTCAGGATCGACGTAGATATCGCCGTTACCGTGGACCCGCCCGCTGATCGACATCGGTGCGCCCGGGTGAATTTCGATGTTCCCCTCGTAGAGGACGCCGAACTGGAAGAGCGGGATGGAGGCGAACTCTCCCGTGATCTCGACCGTGCTGGTGCTGGCCGGCGGGCGCACCGCCTCCGTTGCCGCAACGGCGCGAAACGGCTGAATCTCGGCTGCGAGGCCGACGTAAAGTCCATCGGCGAGCCTGGAGACCAGCACCGGGCCGTCGGCAAACGCGTCGAATCGCGTCAGGGTCACATTGCTGAATCCGGGCGCGTCGATGCTTGCGAGCTCGGCTTGGTCGGGGAACCGACCGAGGGAGCGGGCCATTCCGCTCAGGTCGCGCAACAGCACCTGCGCGGCACCGTCGGCGGACAGGAACGTCTGCTGGCCGGCGGCGACGTTGGCGCTGATGGAGATTTCCGTGGCTGCCACCTGGGCGAGCACCATCGACATCACGCCGACGGCGAACATCGACAGCAGAACGATCAGCAGGACGGAGCCCCGGTCGCCACCGACGGGGCTGCGAACATCCTGCCGCACGAAGACATTCGGGTGGGCGCGGAATGGCATCGCTGGCATGGCCTCCGCGGCGAGGGTAACCAATGTGGATGCACCCACGCAACTATCCGGGTGCGGCGTAAATCTGCTTGAAAACGTGGTTTCCTGTTTTTTGCGAGCTTATGGTGATTTGTGCTGAGTTACGCTGGTCACCATCTGACGCTGAAGCCGGAGAACTCGCCCGTGGCCGCGCCCCAGGTGACGTCCACGTCGTCGACGCGTGCCGAGGGCGGGCCGCTGCGACAGAACGCGAGCAATTGCTCGCAGGCCTCGCGTGAGCCCTCCGCGACCAGATCGACGGAGCGGTCGGGGCAATTGCGCACCCAGCCGTCGAGCCGCAGAGCCTCGGCCTGTCGCTGCGTGGCCGCACGGTAGAAGACCCCCTGGACGTGACCGGTAACGCGGGCCGACAAGCGCACGGCGTCCGAGGAGCGCACCGTTAGCGGCCAAGGATGCCGGAGCGCGGAACGCTGCGTGCGCGCACCGTCACGACTTGCTGCTGGTGTTTTCCCAGGTGCTCGTCCTCGCTGCCGACCTCGAGCTCGATCTCGACGGCGCTGATGCGCAGGTGATCGGCGACGCTCGTGGGAATGAACGCTTGCGCCGGTACGGAGTCGTCGAGGTACGTGAGCCGCATGGAGCGGACGTTCCGCGCGACAGTCTGCGGTGGATCGCCATCGTGCTGACGCTGCAGAGACACCACGCCGTCAACGGTCTGCAGTCGATACCGTATCGACTGCACGCGCTTGATGACGGTGCCGTCGGCGACGCGGTAAGCCTTGGCCAGAGTGCCGTCGGGATCGAGTGCTCCACTCGAGACGGCGGCCAGTGCTTTCCGGTCGAAGGCACCGGTACCGTCGTACACGATCACGCCCATCCCGGGTGCGAAGCCGGCGGCGCTCTGCACGGCCAGAGTCGCCCCCGGGGCCCCCATGTCGGCCACGAGCCGGGCGGTGAGGCCGCTGGCGTTGTGGTAGATCTCGATGCCGCCGTCGTCGAGCCGCTCGATCACGTGCAGCGGTGGCAGAAGACCCGAAAGCCCGATTCCGGCGAGCTGGATGTCCCGCTGCATCTGTTCGACGGCCAGGCGGGCGGTCATCTGTGCGTCGATGAGCTGTTGCTGGTCGCGGTGGGCCTCTCCGAGACGGTCGACGATCAGCAGCATGCCGCCCACGATCACCAGCGACAGAAAGCTGCCGACCAGCAGCTCCAGCAAGCTGAAGCCCCCCGGGTCCGTGCCCGCCGCTCGGGCAAACCGATACCGAAAGCGCTGGAAACGGCCGGCCGCCCCTGCGCACCCCGCATGCGGCGAGCTCGTCGACGTTCTCGAGAATCTCATTGCACGTCGGCGCGATAGGTCTCGAAGGTCACCTCGCGAGGCGGACCCCACGCGGAGGTCCGGATCCCGGCAACCAGCTCGATGTGCTTGCGTGAGGGGCTGCTGTCGGTGATGCGCCAGCGGATGTATCGGTTGTCGTCGCCGTTCAGTGGGTCGAGACAGTATCCGGCGTCCGAGGACGTCAGCGAGCCGCCGGCGACAAGGCCCGCATGGCCGTCGGGGAGCGCGCGCAGAATATCGACCTGCGTCGAGCCCGCGACGCTCAGCTCGCTGAACTCTTGCGCCACTGCCGACGCCTGCGCGGCGACCAGCATCAGAGGGGCTACAGCGAGCGCCACCATGCCGAGGATCCCGGTCGCGATCAGCACCTCCAGAAGGGTGAATCCAGCGGCGGGCGATCCGCCGCGGCAGGCAAAGGACGCGCGTGCGCCCCCGGCCGCCGCTTGCG
>CBDUAS010000304.1:0-5547 GCA_965365185.1 uncultured bacterium
CCTCGCCCGCAAATCCCATCTGCGACAGTAACGATTCTTCCGTTACAGTCCACTAGCGACCCCTCTACACCAGTTCCGACAAGACGAGACGTTCCCCCCAACACGTCGACCTCTCCGCGTCTGGTCGCAACCTCCCGTCAGGGCTGAGGAAAGGCCTATCCTGCGGTTTGTCGGCGCTGTCGGCACCGTGATACGCTCGATTACGCTCCCCCTGCTCCCAAAAAGAACGACCCGATGTACCGTTGTGCCGTGACGTGGCCGCGGGCAGCCAGCCTCCGGGAGGCATTGTGAGAGCGACCATCCAACGAACCGTAGCCGTTTTCGCCCTCGCCCTTTTCTCCTTCGTCGCCGGCGCGCAGCAGTCGCAGGGGCCCGCTGTCAGCATCACCTCGCCCGAGAACGCGTCGTACGTGTCCGGCATGACCACGATCGTCGCTGCGGTTGCGGCCG
Source organism: uncultured bacterium (assembly GCA_965365185.1). Classification (GTDB taxonomy): domain Bacteria; phylum Acidobacteriota; class UBA890; order UBA890; family UBA890; genus CBDCGW01. Next base: position 451 of record CBDUAS010000304.1, read on the forward strand.
CGTCCGGAACCAGCATCACCGAGGTGAAGTTCTTCGTCGACGACGTCGAGGTCGGAACCCGCACAGAACCTCCCTGGGAGGTTCCCTGGGATGCCGGCGCTACGTTCGCGCGGCGCCTGATCCGGGTTGTGGCCACCGATTCGGCCGGCGCACAAAGCGAGGCGACCGTCTTGACGCTGGACCTGGAGACCGCCGCTTTTCGCGCCGAGGTCGAGGTCGTACCGCTCTTCGTCAACGTCACGGATGATCGCGGCGTCTACATTCCCGACATGCGCCAGGACGAGTTCGAGGTTTACGAAGACGGCGAAAAGCAGGACATCCTGTACTTCGACAGCGAGCCGCGACCGATGGTCATCGGCCTGCTGATCGACACCTCGGGCAGCATGGACGGTCCGAAGATGGAGCGCGCCAAGCAAGGTGCGACCGCCTTCCTCGAGCACATCACCGAGCAGGACGAGGCGTTCATCATGGGCTTCGACGCGTTTCCGCGCCTTTACCAGGATCTGACGCCCAACCGCGGCCGGCTGCGCGAGGCCATCCAGCAGATGCAGCCGCAGGGGGCGACGTCGCTGAACCTGGCCATTGTCGAGGCAGCCGACATTCTCGTTGATCAGCCCGAGCGCCGCGCGCTCATCATTCTCTCGGACGGGTTCGACACCGTGCAGTCGGTGACCGAAGGCCAGGCCATCGAATACGCCCTCAGCCAGGACGTGCGTCTTTACACCATCGGTATCTTCGACACGCTCAACAGGATGCCGGGCGCCGGGTTCGACACCGTCAATCGGGGCGAGGTCTCGATGCGGGCGTATTCGGACGGTACCGGCGGCCGTACCTTCATTCTCAACTCTTTGGGGGAGCTCGAAAGAGCATATGACGAGATCGCTGCGGAGCTCCGCAGTCAGTATTCGTTGGGCTACCGTCCGGATTCGCCCGCGGCACCGGGGGAATTCCGCGAGATCGAGGTCCGGACCAAACGGGGAGAAGCCCGCACCAAGCCGGGCTACTACGGGCAATAAGGAAAAAATGAACCTATCGCGTGTTGGTCGCCGGATCCTTGCGTCCGGTGTCGTCGCCAGTTTGTTGTTCGCCGCTCCTGCCTGGGCTCTTGCAATCGGGCAATCGCACGTCGAGACCACCGCGGCGCCGGGTGCCCCGGCGCCGGCACGAGGCGTGCCGCCGGCGCAATCCGAAGGCACGCAGTCGGTGCAATCGGAAGGCATGCAGTCGGCGCCGACAGGGCCCACGGACCCATCGTACGTAGCGCCGTACCTCTGGAACGTCAGCGTTGGTGTCGGTACGGCGTCGGGGGCGAATCCCATCGGGTCGATAGCTGACGAGGATGCGGAGAAGATCTTCAGCTTCGACATCGACAGCGGCGTGCTGTTCAATGCGCGCGTGGCGCGGCGCGTGTGGTGGCGATTGGGAATCGAGGGCGAGTTCGGCTACGCCTCGCCCGGCGTGCTGATCACCGAGACCAACCTGCAGGGATTCAACGTGCAGACGGAGCCCTGGGCCGACTTCTCGATGGGTTACGGCAGCGCCAGCCTTCGGGTCGACCTGTTCGACGCCCGGGTGACGCCGTTCTTGCTGGGCGGGATCGCCGTGGTTTTTTCCAGCTATGACGAGCGCCAGCAGGCCGTGCCGGCCGACAGCACCGACACCTCCACCAGCAGTGTCGACCCCGGGTTTCTTTTCGGCGGTGGTTTGGACGTCCGCATCGTCGAGAACGTCTACCTGCGGGGCGACGTCAAAGGGCTGCGATCGAACGTGGACGCACCCCTGCTGTCACGAGGCATTCTCGAGCAGTTCGTCGACGATCGCTCGGCGCTCTCGACCCAGGTGCTGTGGACCCTGGGCGTGGCGGTTCGCTTCTAGCGGGGGTGCTGAAAAACTCCCGCATGCGCCGCGCAACACCCCGGGCCGAGGTTACGGACAGGGTACGGCCACTCCCACCCCGCTAGTTTCCGGACGGTTCGACGCCGAGCTGCGTGCTGATCCGGTCGAAGACCTCTTGCTCCAGCACGCCAGTGGAGCGCAGCGCCTGATAGCCGTACTCCTCGCCCATGTAGCCCTCGATACGGGCAACCAGGCGAACCTTGCAGGCCCCGCCGCGGATTCCGCGCGTCGTGAGGGTGAGCTGATAGCGGCCGCCGATGAACGGCGCCCCCTGCGAATAGGAGACGCGCCTCAGGTGGCGCCAGTCGTCGTCGCCGGTGTCGGCAAAAACGGCGTACTCGGTCACCAGCAGTCCGGTGTTGCTTTCGGCATCGAACTGCTCGTCCTCCACGCCGTTGGCGAAGTCGGCGACGACATCTCGCGAGGCTTGCCAACACTGCTGCAAGGCGACCTCGAAGTTGCGGTCGTTGTCGATCGGCTCGATCGGCTTGCGGCGGAACGTCACCGTGCACGACGGAAGTACGACCAGGCACAGGATCACGGCGACCAAGCGCATTGCGTTGCGGTTTACAGACACCACGCGTGTTTCCTCCACGAAATGCCCAGGGGAGGTGACAGGTCAGTGGGCAGCGGTGTTGTCGGAATCCGCCGACGACTCAGCATCCGACGAGGCCCCGCCCCTCATGGCGGCCTTGAAATTCTGGATCCCGGAGCCCAGCCCGCGCCCGATTTCGGGAATCCGGCTGGCGCCGAAGAGGATGACCACGATCAAGAAGATGAACAAGAGCTCGGTGAATCCGATACTGCCCAGCATTTTTCCTCCTTGAGGTACTGATCACATGATAGGGCTCCGCCGCGCGCAGGGTCAATGCGCCGGCGCCGCCGACTGTGACGGCCAGGCCAGCGCTCCGCGCACTTCCTATGCGCGTTCAGATCCGAACCCGACGATCTCCCTCGCGGCGCGTGATCCGACGCTGGTCCAGATACTCGAGTAGCGGAATGGCGTGTTTGCGGCTCACGCCGGCAAGATCCTTGAATTCGGGGACGCTGAACGACTCGCCGGGAGCGTACCGGGCGCGTAGCTCCTCCACCAGCGCCCGCAGCCGTGACGCTCGGAAGACCAGGTCCTGCCGCACCCGCACGAGCTCCCCTTGCCGCAGCAGCAGGTGCAGCACGGCGTCGGCCGCCTCGCCGTCGAGGCCCAGCTCGGTGACGACCTCCGCGATCGACGGGGGCGACAAACCGGCATCCTCGAAAAGCTGCAGGATCCGGTCGCGCGTGTGCCGCTGGTCGTCGCTCAGCGCCAGTTGGTGACCGGTGAGCGCCAGCGCGGTGCCGTCGGAGCGGATCTTCCCGTTCTCCACCAGGCGGCCGATCAGGGCGTCGACGACCACTTCCGGCACGCCTCGCGGCATCACCGACGCCAGTGAGCTCTTCGGCAATCCGGGCGACAGCGGTTGCTCGTCGTGATGGCGGCTGATGGCGGCGAGCGTGGCCCGCTCGAGCGCCCCGACGGCGTTCGCATCGACCAATACCAGCGGGTCGCGGTGCGCCACGACCAGGCGCTGCTCGAGGCCCGGGCTCGTGAGGATGGCGCGGAGCTGCTCGCCGGTCAGCGACATGCGGTGTCGCAGTTGTGTCTCGTCGACGCCGGCGGCTCCCGCTTGTGCCGTGAGCCCGGCAAGGCGATCCACCGGCGCCGCGTTCTCCAGCTCCATGAGGTGGGCAATCGCATGCTCATCGCGATGGCGGTGCTTGGCCGGCATGTTGTCGATCACCACGCCGCCGCCGATGGTCAACATCGGAGAGTAGCGGCGCACCACGAAACGATCGCCGGGCGCGCACGCGTAGGGCGATTCCAAGCGGAGCTGCACCAGCGCGGAGTCGCCCTTGGCGATCGTTTCGCCTTCGAGCAGCGCGACACGACACAGAATCTCCGCTGCGCCGTGATGGAAGCGGACGCGCTGCAGTTGCTCGAGCTCGTGTTCGGGCAGCATCTGCAACCGTGCGTCGATCATGTACGTGGTTGCCATGCTGTTCGGGCTCACCAGCAGGTCGCCGCGGGATACCGAGCCCGTGTCGATCCCCTGAAGGTTTACGGCGGTTCGCTGTCCGGGTGCGGCAGCCTCCACACCTTCGCCGTACACCTGCACGCCGCGCACATTGACCGGCGTTCGGGAGGGCAACAGCTCGAGCTTGGCCGCCGCTCGTACCTCACCGGACAACAGCGTTCCCGTCACCACCGTACCGAAGCCACGCACCGTGAAGACGCGATCGACCGGCAAGCGCACGAAGTTCTGCGGCAGCCGCTGCGTACCGTCGCCGAGGACCTCTGCCAGCGTGCTCTGCAGAACATCGAGGCCGGCGCCGGTTCGGGCGCTGGTGCGAACGACGGGGGCGTCCTGCAGCGGCGTTCCGGCCAGCAGCTCACGTACCTCGAGCTCTACCAATTCGGCGAGCTCTTCGTCGACGGTGTCGCACTTGGTGACCGCCACCACGCCGCTGGCGACGCCGAGCAACTCACAGATTGCCAGGTGCTCGCGGGTCTGCGGCATGATCGACTCGTCGGCGGCGATCACCAGTAGGACCGCATCGATGCCGCCGATTCCGGCGAGCATGTTCTTGACGAAACGTTCGTGTCCGGGCACGTCCACGAAGCCGACGCGAATGTCGCCCGGCAGATCGAGATGAGCAAAGCCCAGGTCGATGGTGATGCCGCGCTCGCGCTCTTCCTGCAGGCGGTCGGGGTCTGTGCCCGTGAGAGCGCGCACGAGGGCGCTCTTGCCGTGGTCGATGTGGCCGGCGGTGCCGACAATCCTGTATTTCATCTGAGCCATCGCTCGCGCGCCGGCGGGGAAGAACCGTTCCGCAGTGTAGCTGCCAGGAGGCCCGGCAACAAGCTGCGAACCGTGCCTAAGCTACTGGCTTGCAAGGGTTTGCGGCGATTGCTACTGTGCCGGCATGAACGTTCCAGTGATCGTATCGGCCGTGCGTACCCCCAGCGGCAAGCTGCTGGGCTCTCTCTCTCCGCTCAATGCCCCCGCCCTCGGCGCGGTCGCGGTGCGGGCCGCCGTCGAACGTGCCGGCCGTGCCCCCGAGGACGTCGACGAGGTCATCATGGGGCAGGTTATCCAGGCCGGTTCCGGGCAGAACCCGGCGCGGCAGGCCGCCCTCGGGGCCGGAATGCCGCCTGGTGTGGCC
>CBDUAS010000305.1:0-5540 GCA_965365185.1 uncultured bacterium
CCCCGCCGGCTTCAGCGCAGCCCGCTGATCCGCGTTCCCCGCGCGCCGAACCACACCAGCACGACCTCGTCGCCCTCGATCTCGAAGCTCGCCGGTTGTCCGGACTCGCGGACGAAGAAGCTCGTCGGCGATTCGGCCAGCAGCTCCATGTCGGCTCCCGGGTAGGAGATCCAGAGGTTGCCGTTCTCGTCGCGGATCCGGGCCTGACCCACGTCGGGGAAGTCGTACACGCCGGTCAGCCGCTCGTACTGCTCGGGGGTGAGGGTCACGGTGACCTTCTCCTCGGGCTCGAGCCCGGGCCAGCCGTACTCGGCGGCCACCGTCAAGATGATCTGCTGCACCAGGGGGCTGCCGTTGTCCGAGTTGGTCATCACGGCGACGCCGCCGCTGCCGTCGACGAACGCGGTGAGCTGGCAGCGAAAACCCTCGTTGGAGCCGCCGTGACCGAAGCGAACGCCGCCGCCCTGAATCCCCGGGCCCAGGCCGTGGTCGTTCAGACCCGGGCGAAGCATGGCCCGGGCCGTGGCGGCCGACAGCAGGGCCCGGTTGAACCCGCGGTGGGACCGCTGGATGGCCATTGCGAATCGCGCCAGGTCGCTGGGCGTGGTCCAGAGCCCGGCTGCTGCCTGTTCGGGATAGGTGTGGTAGTTGCCGTCGACGATGGAGCCGTCGGGCCGGTAGCCGGTGGCCGCGTCGTTCCGGCGCTCCTCCGGCAGAGGTTGCTCATAGGTCGAGCGCGACATACCCGTCGGCTCCAGCACCAGCTCCCGCATCAGCTCGGCAAACGGCTTTCCGGCCAGATCCGACAGCATCTGCTGCATCACCGTGTAGCCGCCGCCGGAGTAGCGCCAGCTCTCGCCGGGCTCCTTGAAGACACGAACAGGGTCGGTGTTGCCTTTGCCTTCGAGCACGCCGACCGTCGAGGGTACTTCCTCGCCGGGGCCGTAGCCGGGGAAACCCCACACCGTCGTACCCGCGGTGTGGTTCAGCAGGCCACGGAGGGTGACCTTGTGAACCGCGGTAAACTCGTTGCCGGGGACGTTCCAGCTCGTCAGGTGATCGTTCACGTCGTCGTCCAGCCGGAGTGCTCCCTGCTCGACCATCTTGAGCGCGGCCACGGCCGCCACCGGCTTGGAGATCGAGGCCGCCTGGAAAAGCGTGTCGGCGGTCACCGACCGGCCCGAGGCGACGTCGGCGAAGCCCCAGCCGCGCGCCCAGACGATCTCGCCGTCCTGGAACACGGCCACGCTGACGCCGGGAACGGAGAGCTCGTCCATGCGCTCGGCGAGCGATACGGAACGCACCGGCTCGCCGCGGATCGTGAACGTCGGCAGCAGGTTCGCCTCGATGCGGGCGATGCGGCTCTCGTGACCCGGCGAGACCGATCCGTCGGCCTCCCGGGCATCCGTTCGATCGGAACCTCGGACCTCCCCTGCGCCGGCCGGGTCGTTCGCGCCCGGCTGCCCTCCCTGGGCGCAGCCGGGCAGAGACGAGGCAAGAGCGAGCGACAGCAAGAGGGCGACAAGAGCGATCTTTCTTCGCATGAAAACCTCGTGTCGGTCGGTGTCCGATGTGTGGATCGGAGATGTTCAACCTTGACGCTCGGGCCCGGTGAGATCAACCTCGGCGGGATCGATCCGGGGTCAAGGAGGCTCGCATGCCCGTCGTCATCTTCGAATACCGGCTGCGCAAGAAGCGCGGCGCCGAGGTGTCGGACGACACCTACGATGTCTTTCTGGAGGGGCGCGAGCCCGAGCAGCCGACCGAGGACCTGGGGGTCCACCGGGGGATCTCGCTGGGACCTCTGCGCCAGTTCCGGGTCTCGATGTCGGTGGCGAAGATGAACGCCATCTCGGTGCGCCTGCGGGTGGGGCGCAGCAGCGTCCCGGGTTCTTCCATCGCCAGCCGTTATCGCCGTCTCGCGTACAAGCCCGGGCAGTTCCCCCAGCGCGTTCCGCTCGGGACCTTCAACCTCGCCGACCCCCTCTGGCGCGTCATGGGCCGGGTGTTGAAGTCGCCCGGCAACCCGGTGGAGCTGGACTCCACGACGATCTCGCTCCGCGTCAGCTCCGGTATCGGCGCCGAGACCGCCGCGGCCGTCAACGTGCACGCGCAGGGTCGCTTCCGTTTCGAGGGCCGCCGCTTGTTATTGAACCCGCTGGAGGAGATGGAGCTGCGGATGGTGGTGACGGGCGACGCTGGCCAGGAGCTGGCTCGTTACTACCGTATTGTCGCGCCGGGAACCGTGAGCGGTTGCCGTGTGCGCCTGGGAGTTCCGTTCCTCGACGTCTGGTGCGAGTTTGCCCGGGCGCATCCGCGGCTGCTCGCCCGGCTCGAGGACTTCCACTACGAACCCAAGGCGGCGCACTTCGGCGACGATTCCTGGTACACCACGCGCCGCTATCGCACGCTCGCGATCGCGCAGGTCGGCGAGGGGTGGGTCGGCCACGCGGAGAGAGGCCCGGTCGGCGATCCCGACTGGGTCTGGGACGTCGCGCTCGACCCGATCTACGATTCCGTCGACGGCTGGCAGCTCCCCAACGAAAAGAACCGTCGCAAGCACGGGCACGGCCGCAACCACGGACTGCACGTGGAGGCCTGCCGGTCGTTGTCGCGCGAGCGGCTGGCCGACGGGTTGGTGGCCGACAAACAGACCGTCCCCGCAGGCACGCGGGTGTGGATGCTCGGCACCCACGTGTTCGACGACGCCTGGGACTTCGGTTTGCCGAACCACGAGCACAACGAGCTACATCCGCTGTACGTGATGCAGCTTTGCATGGGCGGCTGGTTTCACTTTTCGGTCGCCGAGTCGCTGGCGATCGTCGACAGCGTGCGCGAGGCGCTGGAGCTCGCGCCGGGAGCGCCGCCGCCGGAGCAATCCGACGGCTGGCCCCGGGCCTCGACGGATGCCGTTGCCTACCGGGCCGCGTACCTGAGCTTGAACCCGCCGGCCGTCCTGTCGGCGATCTATAGCTCGTATCGGCTGGGCGGCATGACCGAAAAGCTACAGCGGTTCTTCGCCGCCGCGGCGATCCGCTATGCGGCCCACGGCGTCGACTTCGGCGGCTCCATGAACGCCACCGACGCCGGGCCACACCGCAAGCACGTCCGTGAGCGGTTGGATTCGCCCCTCCCCGAGCTGCTGCGCGACGACCTCTACGCGCGCATCGCCGGCCTGTACGACTTTCTGCACGGGGAGCCCTCGCACGCCCCCAGCCCGGTGTCCGGCCTGGCACCGAACGCCTACCTGCGCTGTGTATTCGCCATCGACTCCCTGTGGGCATGGAACGGCAGCGCCGGCGCGGTGGGCGAGCCGAACCCACGCGCCAGCGTCAACCGCGCCGGCTCGCGCCGGCCACAGGCACTTCGCCTCGAGCTCGGACGTCTCTATCGGGACCTCTTCGGCGCCGTCAGCGACCCCGAGGCCAGGGCGGCCCTCTTTGCCGAGGCGGTGCAGCGCTACCGCGAGTGGCAGGTGCCACCGACGAACCGGCCATCCGAGGACTGGGACCTGACGCGTGTCTATGCCTGGGCCGAGGAAGCCACACCCGGCCAGCTCACCGGCGAGATGCGCGCGCGCATCGGGGCGTTCTGGGAGGCGCTGACGCCGCACATGAGGGTATAGACGCTCATCCGCGCTCACCCCGCCCTTGACAGCGCCCCGGCTGCGGGCACACTCTTCCCATAGATAAACGATGGGAGCAGCGTTGGCGGCGATGGGCGTCATCCGCGGCAGCAAACAGAACGAGTTCCTCCCCGGAACGCTCGACATGCTGATTCTCAGGACCCTGCAGCGGGGGCCGATGCACGGGTACGGCATTGCCCGATCCATCGGAGAGCGCTCCCGGGAGATCCTGCAGATTGGCGAAGGGTCGCTGTACCCGGCCCTGCAGCGGATGCAGATCAAGGGCTACGTCCGCGCCGAATGGGGCCAGTCCGAGAACAACCGTCGCGCCCGCTTCTATCGGCTCACGCGCAAGGGCGAGAAACAGCTCCAGCGCGAGGTCGAATCCTTCGATCGCGTCATGGAGGCGATCGCCCAGGTCATGCTCCCCGGCTAGACCGGAGGTCCACAGATGGATTGGCTGTCGGCGTCGTTCCGTAGGCTCGCAGCTCTGTGGCGTCGCAAGCGCATCACCCGCGATCTCGAGGAGGAGATGCGCCTGCACCTGCAGATGAAGGCGGCGGAAAACCGCGCCGCGGGGATGTCGGCGGCGGAGGCGGCCCGCGCCGCCCGGCTGGATTTCGGCAACCCGGACCTGGCGCTGGAGGACAGCCGCGACACCTGGCGCTTCGCGCTCATCGAGCGCCTCGTTCAGGACACGCGCTACGCCGCGCGCGGGCTGGCTCGCAGCCCGGTGTTCGCGTTGGCAGTGGTGCTGACGCTCGCACTCGGAATCGGCGCCAACACCACGATCTTCACGCTCATCGACGCGGTGATGCTGCGCTCTCTTCCGGTCGAAGCGCCGGCTGAGCTCTACGTTCTGGGCGAGGGGCTCTCTGCCGGGACCCGCCGGGCCGACAGCCCCGGCGAGCGCGATACGACGCTGTATTCCTATCTGCTGTATCGCGACCTGCGTGATCACACCGACGTGTTCATGGATCTGGCGGCGATGTCCAGCTACCCGGTGCATGCTTACGAAAGTGCCGACACGAACGAGCCGGGCGCCGCGGTGAGCGCGACCGTGGCGCGCCTGGTGACCGGCAATTTCTTTGCCGTGCTCGGGGTCGACGCCGCACACGGCCGCCTGTTGCACGCCGAAGACGACCAGACCCCCGGGGCCCATCCGGTGGTCGTTCTCTCCCACGGTTTCTGGTCACGCCGCTTTGGCGAGGACCCCTCGGCACTGGGTCGGCAGCTGCGTCTGAACGGCCACGAATACAGCATCATCGGTGTGGCGCAGGCGGGCTTCGACGGCGTCACCGCGGGCAGCGTCACCGACGTTTGGATCCCCATGGCGATGCAGTCGGAGCTGACGCGCGAACCGCCGCGGCTGGAGGACCGGGGCACCATGTGGCTGCGCGCCATCGGCCGCATCAAGAAGGGGATTGCCGTGCGCGTGGCGCAGGACCGCACGAACGCGCTCGTTCACGAGCTGGTGATGCAGGAAATCGGCAGCGAGGTTACCGCCGATATCGAACGCGACGTGCGCACGTTGAACGTCGAGCTGGTGTCGTTCGCCGGCGGTCTCGGTCGGTTGCGGCGCAACGTCTCGTCGCGGCTAATCATGTTGATGGGGGTCGTCGGGCTGGTGTTGCTCATCGCGTGTGCCAACGTCGGCAACCTGTTGCTGGCGCGCGCCTCGGCCCGGCACGCCGAGACCTCCCTCCGCCTGGCGCTGGGGGCGGGGCGGCTGCGGCTGCTGCAGCAGATGTTCACCGAGAGCTTGCTGCTTGCCGTGCTCGGCGGCGCCCTCGGCCTGCTGATCGCCCGCTGGAGCGCCGACCTGTCGCTGCTGGTCATCAGCTCCCGGCCGGACATCCCGCTCGAGCTGCGGCTCGACGCCTGCGTGCTGGGATTCACGATCCTGGTGACGCTG
>CBDUAS010000306.1:0-5511 GCA_965365185.1 uncultured bacterium
GGTATCGACCACATCCTGTTTGTCCTCGGTTTGTTCCTGCTCAACACGGCATGGCGACCTCTGCTGGCGCAGGTCACGGCCTTTACCGCCGCGCACACGTTGACGCTGGCGCTTTCGACCTATGGCGTGGTCAGCCTGTCGCCGTCGATCGTCGAGCCGCTCATCGCCCTGTCGATCGCCTGGATCGCCTTCGAGAACGTCCTCACCGATGAGCTCAAATGGTGGCGACCGATGGTGGTGTTCTGCTTCGGCTTGCTGCACGGTCTGGGCTTCGCCGGCGTGCTCGCCGAGCTCGGGCTGCCGCGCAACGAGTATCTGGCGGCCCTGCTCAGCTTCAACGTCGGCGTCGAGATCGGCCAGCTTACCGTCATCGCCCTGGCGTTTGTCGTCCTCGGCAGCTTGCGTGGACGCTCCTGGTACCGCCGGCGGGTCACCGTGCCGCTGTCGGTCGGCATCGGCATCGTGGGTCTTTACTGGGCCATCGAGCGGACCTTCGGCGGCTGATCCGCCTCCCGCTCGTTCCGCTTGCGGCCCTTGTCCGTCAAACGTACCCTTTGACGGATACGCAACGTGGCTGGAGCAGTTGGTGCCTCCGCACACAGCAACCGTTGATTCCCCACGAGACCGAGAGAGGATTCGTATGTCCAAGCCGAGAGCAACAACCGCGCGATACTCCCTGATCGCTGCGACGCTCGCTCTGACGCTGATCGGCACGGCCTGCGCCGGCGGTGCCAGCGAAGAGTGGCCGACCTGGCGCGGCCCGCGAGATACCGGCGAATCGTCCGCCGTGGGACTGGTCGCCGACTGGGGGGTCGACGGCGGCAACCTGATCTGGAGCCACCAGCCGTTCGCCGGGCGCTCCACGCCGGTGGCCTTCGACGGCCGCGTATGCGCCAACGCCCGCGCCGGCAGCGACACCAGCGACATGCGCGCCACCGTGGCTTGCTGGGACGCCGGTGACGGAACTCTGCTGTGGCAACACGACTTCAACGTGTACAACACCACCGTGCCGTTCACCCGTGTGGGATGGTCAAGCGTCACCGGCGACGCCGAGACCGGCTACCTGTATCACCACGGCGTGGACGGGCTGCTGGTGGCATTCGACCGCGACGGCAACATCGTCTGGCAGTGGCGGCTACACGAGGACACCGGCCGGGTCTCGGGCTACGGCGGCCGCACGCAGAATCCCGTCATCGACGGCGACCAGCTCATCCTCAGCAACATGGGCGCCAACTGGGGCGAGTTCGGTGCACCGCGACATCGCTTTTGGTCGTTCGACAAGCGCACCGGCGAGGTGCTGTGGGTGTCGATGCCGGGCAACCGGCCATGGGACGACGCCAACACCCAGGGTACACCCGTGGTAGCCGAGATCGGCGGCCGACGGCTGCTCATCGGCGGCGGTGCCGACGGCTGGGTCTACGCAATGGACGTGGGCACGGGCGCTCCGGTGTGGGAGTTCGAGCTCAGCAAGCGTGGCATCAACGTCACCCCCGTGGTGGTCGGCGACATCGTCTACATCGCGCACAGCGAGGAGAACATCGACAACGCGTCGATGGGGCGCGTGGTCGCCATCGACGGCACCGGCAGCGGCAACATCACGACAACCGGGGAGATCTGGCGCGCCGACGCCCTCGGCATCGGGTTCTCATCGCCGCTTTACCACGAGGGCGTTCTGTACGTGGTCGACAATTCTTCCAACCTCATCGCGCTGGACGCGCAGACCGGCGCGGAGCTGTGGCAGCTCAACGTCGGCACGGTGGGCAAGAGCTCGCCGGTGTACGCCGACGGCAAGATCTATTACACCGAGGTCAACGGCCGCATGTACATCCTGCGGCTCGGTGCCGACGGTGCCGAGATCATCGACACCGAGTTGATCGAGATGCCTGGCGAGGAAAGACACGCGGAGATCTACGGCTCCCCGGCAATCGCCTACGGTCGCATCTACATCAGCACGGAGGCCGGGATCTTCTGCATCGGAGACCCGTCCGCCGCGTACGGCGGCGAAGGCCTGCCGTTCGACACGACCGTGCCGGCCGGCACCGGCGAGGTTGCACGGATCCAGGTCGTACCGGCGGAGGTCATCGCCGAGGCGGGCGAGGAAATCACCTTCGAGGTGCGGGGCTTCGACGCGGCCGGCCGGCCGCTGGGGGCACAGCAAGGGGCTTCCTGGCTGCTTGAAGGCCTCAGCGGCACGATCGACGACATCGGCGCATTTCGCCCGGCAGACGGGCAAAACCAGGCCGGCAAGGTCATCGCGGAGCTGGGCGGGCTGAGCGCGTCCGCGCGGGTGCGCGCCTTCGGTCCGCTGCCCTGGCAGGTCGACTTCGAGTCCGGCGCCAAGCCGTCCGTGTGGATGGGCGGTGGCCTGTACCGACCGGCCGAGATGGACGGCGGCTACGTGCTGCAAAAGGGCCCCTCCCCGTCCGGGCTGCACCGGCACGTGATCTACATGGGCCCCGACGAGATGACGAACTACACCGTCCAAGCGGATCTCATGGGAAGTCGTGAGCGCCGCCGTCGTCCCGACCTCGGGCTGATCAACGGCAGCTACACCCTGGACCTGCAGGGCAACTACCAGCGCCTCGAAGTGCGCGCGTGGGCGTCGGAGCTGCGACTGGTCAAGGAGTTTCCCGACGCGGCGCACGTGCCGTTCGCGTGGAGCGAGGACACCTGGTACACGATGAAGCTACGCGTCGACGTCGAAGCCGACGCTACGCTGGTGCGTGGCAAGGTGTGGGAGCGCGGCACGCAAGAGCCCGAAGAGTGGACAATCACCGTGCGTGACCCGATGCGGATCGCCCACGGCGCCCCCGGAATCTACGGCTACTCCCCCGTGGACGTCTATTTCGACAACGTAATCGTGATGGAGAACCAATGATGCGTACGCGTGTAGTTCTAACCGCCGCTGCCGGCACCTTGGCCGCCCTCGTTGCACTGGCCCCACTGCACGGAGCGCCCGGCGCCCAATCCGAACAGGCGGCGATGTTCGGCAACACTCCGTCGCGCAACATGGTCTCCGGCGAGACCGGGCTGCCCGCCGAGTGGGACGTGAGCAGCGGCCTGAACGTGAAGTGGTCGCAGCCCGTAGGCTCCCAAGCTTATGCCGGCCCTGTGGTCTTTGATGGCCAGGTCTACGTGGGCACCAACAACGAGGGGCTGCGTGACCCCGACGCCACCGGCGACCGCGGCGTGGTCATGGCGTTCAACGCCGAGAGCGGCGAATTCCTCTGGCAGGTAACGCATACGAAGCTCCCCGCCGGAAGGGTCAACGACTGGCCCCTGCAGGGCGTATGCTCGACGCCGTTCATCGGTGACGGCCGCGTCTACTACGTATCGAACCAGGCCCACGTCGTCGCCCTCGACACCGCCGGAGATCTGCTCTGGTCGTTCGACATGATCAACGAAGTCGATGCGTTTCCGCACAACCTCGCCACCAGCTCGCCGCTGGTCGTCGGTGACATCGTGTTCGCATCGACGGGAAACGGCGTCGACGAGGGCCACATCGCGCTTCCTTCGCCGTTTGGCGCCAGTTTCGTGGCCCTGGACAAGAACACCGGCGAGCTGCTTTGGGACAGTGCGCTGCCGGGCGAGGCGATATTGCACGGCACCTGGACCAACCCGGCGTACGGCGTCATCGACGGCACGCCGCAGGTGATCTTCCCCGGTGGCGACGGCTGGCTGTACAGCTTCGTTCCCGAAACCGGCGAGCTCATCTGGAAGTTCGACCTCAACCCCAAGGACTCGGAGTGGGCGCTCGGCGGCCGCGGCACACGCAACAACGTGTTGGCGACGCCGGTGATCTACGACGGCAAGGTCCTTGTCGGCGTCGGCCAGGACCCGGAGCACGGAGAGGCGCCCGGTAATTTCTGGGTCATCGACGGCAGCGGTAGCGGCGACATTACCGAGACGAACGTCGTCTGGCGTCTCGATGGCGAGGAGATCAACCGCACCATGTCGACGGTGGCCATCGCCGACGGCATCGTCTATATCGCCGACCTATCCGGGTTCCTCTACGCCCACGACCTCGAGACCGGCGAGCGGCTGTGGACCTACGACGCCTTCGCTGCTGTGTGGGGCTCCCCGTTCGTCGCCGACGGCAAGGTGTACCTCGGCGACGAGGACGGCGACGTCGTGGTGCTGCAGGCAGGTCGCGAGCTCGTGGAGCTCGGCGAGTACAACATGGGCGCGGCGGTCTATACGACCCCGGTGGCCCAGGACGGTGTGCTCTACGTGCTCAGCCGCAACCGCTTGTTCGCCCTGGAGGTCGGCGCCACGCCCTGAGACCCCGGTGGAGAAGCGGGTCCGCCGCCACGCAGCCGCGCTCGCGGCGGGGAGACGATCAGATGCGTTTGCCCCGCGTTGCCCACCAATCGCGAGCGTCAGCATCGGTCCACGAATCCGCGAGCTCGCACTCATCGAGCAGGTGCTTGACCTCGGCGGCGCTCTGCGGGCGCGCCTCGGGGTCTTTTTCGAGGCATGCCAACACCAGGCGATCGAGCCCGGCCGGGATCTCCGCCCGCCCGGCGCGCGACGGCGGCGGGGGAGCTTCTTGTGCGTGCCGAACGACCATACTCATGGCGTCCGAGCCCTCGAAGACGAGCTCGCCCGTGAGCAGCCAATACATCACGCAGCCTAGCGCGTAGATGTCGGAGCGGGCGTCGGAGACTCCTCGCGTGACGGTCTCCGGCGGCATGTACGCCGGAGTACCGATAACCATGCCCTCACGGGTCAACTTGGCGTCCTGTTCACCGGCATCGGGCTCGCGGTGCTTGGCAAGACCGAAGTCGAGCACCTTGACGAAATCGTAGCTTTCCCCGAGCTGGCAGTTGAGGATATTGGCTGGCTTGATGTCGCGGTGTACGAGGCCCTTGTCGTGAGCCTCCTGCAGCGAATCGCAAACCTGGCGAATCAGGTAGCGAACGCGCGCCGGCGGCAGCGCACCGCCGGCGTTCACCATCGTCTCCAGATCGACGCCATCGAGTAGCTCCATGACGAAGTAGAAGATGCCGGCATCGGTGATCCCGAAGTCGTACAGCTCCACGGTATGCACGGAGCGCAGGTTTGCGGTATTTTGCGCCTCCCGCTCGAAGCGGCGGATCATGGACTCGGCCTTCTCGGGATCGCCCGGGTCGAGCGCCTCGGGGCGAATCAGCTTCACCGCTGCGGGGCGTGCCAGCAAAGCGTGCTCTGCCTTCCACACCTCTCCCATGCCGCCCTTGCCGATCGACTCCGTCAACCGGTACTGGCCAAGCTGCCGCGCCTCGATCACCTCGCTGCGCAGAGTATGGATGATCGAGCTGGCGGTGATCGAAATTCCCACGGCAAAGATGATCAGCAACACCATCGTGGAGCGCTGCTCCACGCCGATCTGGTCCCAGATGAACTGCCACGAATCCGGGTCGCGGAACATCATGAACGGGAGCAGCATCATGAACACGACCCCGAGGCCGCCGATGATGATCGAGGCGCGACGCACGGTGTTGGGCACGAACATGCCGTAGAACGCGATCA
>CBDUAS010000307.1:0-5468 GCA_965365185.1 uncultured bacterium
CCCGCCGGCTCGTGGACGTGGCGCAGGACGTGATCGTTACCAACGACGACTGCGGCACGCTCGACGGCATCTTCGTCGCGGCGATCGTCGAGAGCGGCGAGATCATCGAGCCGTTGCGCGACCGCATCGTCGGACGCGTGGCGCTCGACGACATCAAGGACCCGTTCACCGACGATGTGCTGTGCGAGGCGGGCCAGGAGATCGACGTCGAGCTCGCCGCCGAGATCCAGGACTCCGGCCTGGAGAAGGTCAAGATCCGCTCGGTGTTGACGTGCGAGACGGTGCGCGGCGTTTGCCAGAAGTGCTACGGCCGCAATCTGGCCACGGGCACGCTGGTGGAGAAGGGCGAGGCCGTCGGCGTCATCGCGGCGCAGTCGATCGGCGAGCCCGGAACCCAGCTCACCATGCGCACGTTCCACATCGGCGGCACGGCATCGCGCGTCGGCGAGGAAAGCACGCTGGAGACGAAGAACGGCGGCACCATCGTGTTTCTGAAGCTTCGTACGGTGGCCGATCAGAAGGGTGACCTGGTGGTGATGAACCGTAACGGCGCCATCGCCATCGAGGACGAAGACGGCAACATCCGCGAGCGCTACTCGGTCGTTTACGGCGCCCACCTGAAGGTCAAGGAGGGCGAAAAGGTAAAGCCCGGTGCGGTGTTGGTGGAGTGGGACCCGTATTCGTTCGCCATCCTCACCGAGGAAGACGGAACCGTCGATTACAAGGACCTGGTTACCGGTGTCACCACCCGCGAGGAGGTCGACGAGGTTACCGGCCTGTCGCACCTGGTGGTCATCGACTCGCCGGAGGAAAAGCAGCCGCAGGTGCAGATCCTCGATCCCACGGCGAAGCGTAAGAAGGCCTTGCGGGCCTACCACCTGCCGTCCGGCGCCCACGTGACGGTGCCCGACGGTGCCCACGTGCATCCGGGCGACGTGCTGGCGAAGATTCCCCGTGAAACCACGAAGACCACCGACATCACCGGCGGTCTCCCGCGTGTCGTCGAGGCGCGCAAGCCGAAAGAGCCCGCCGTCATCACCGAGATCGACGGCCACGTGCACTTCGGCGAGGTGACCAAAGGCCTTCGCAAGGTAGTGGTTACGAACAAGGAAACCGGCGAGAGCCGCGAGTACTCGGTACCGCGAGGCACCCACGTCAACGTGCGCGACAGCGAGCAAGTGCGCGCCGGCGAGCCGCTCGTCGACGGGCCGATCAACCCGCACGACATCCTCGACGTTCTCGGTGAGCGGGCGCTGCAGGAGTACCTGGTCAACGAGATCCAGGAGGTCTACAGGCTCCAGGGCGTCAACATCAACGACAAGCACATCGAGGTCATCGTGCGCCAGATGATGCGCTGGGTGAAGGTCGAGGAGGTGGGGGACACCGAGTTCCTCATCAACGAGCAGGTGGATCGTTTCCGCTTCCAGGCCGAGAACGACCGGGTGCTGGGGAACAAGGCAACGCCGGCGAGCGGCCGCCCCTTGCTCCTGGGCATCACCAAGGCATCGCTGTCGACGGACTCGTTCATCTCGGCGGCCTCCTTCCAGGAGACCACCCGGGTGCTCACGGAGGCGGCGATCAGCGGCGCGGTCGATCACCTGCGCGGCCTGAAGGAAAACGTCATCATGGGACGGCTGATTCCCGCCGGCACCGGCTTCGGGGATTACAAGCGCGTACGTTTGGTCGAGGAAGTGGCCGAGCGGCGGCGGCCGGCGGACATCCTCGCCGGCATGGCCGAGGCAGCGGCGGAAGCCGAGGCGGCCCAGGTCGCCACGCGCGAGACCGAAGAGGGCGCGGAGATCTAGACCGACGCCACGACGAACGTCTGCGGGCCGGCGCCTTCGGGTGCCGGCCCGTTTTTGCTTGTGCCGGCGATCTGGACGGACAGGAAGCCCGGCTTGGATTTGGCGGTAGACGGGGTGGCGTGGGCCATCGGTACGCTCGCGCGTACGGTGCGCGGGCGGATTCCCGCGCTTCGGTTTGGCGTCCTCTAATAAGGCCGGCCGCCGGATGCCTCGACGGTTCGCGAAGCGAGTGGTTGCCAAAGGGCGCCGGCACATCGCGCGCCAATCCGCACGCGCACCGCACGCCCGCGGGCCTCTCCGCTCCTGCGCCACCCCGTCTACCTGCCAAAAACGACCGTTTTTCGCCCACCGCAAACGTTGACTGACCCCGAAACGCTGCTATAATTCGTCGGAGCAAGAGGGGGAATTGTGTTTCTCGTTCCCCTGGTTTTTCTTATCCCTTCCATTCCACATTCCCTGTTTTCGTCCGTCCGGTAACGGGCGCGGGGTTTGTGCGCATGGCGGGGGCTAATTTTCGGAGGCTGAATTTGCCGACGATCAACCAGTTGGTTCGGAAGGGGAGGAAGCGGGAAGCTTCCAAGACCTCCAGTCCGGCATTGCAGAGATCGCCTCAGCGGCGGGGCGTGTGCACGCGTGTGTATACGTCGACCCCGAAGAAGCCGAACTCCGCACTCCGCAAGGTTGCACGCGTTCGATTGACCAACGGGATCGAGGTCACGACCTACATCCCCGGCATCGGGCACAACTTGCAGGAGCACTCGATCGTGCTGATCCGTGGGGGTCGCGTCAAGGACCTCCCGGGCGTTCGCTATCACGTGATTCGCGGCACGCTCGACACCGCCGGTGTGGAAGGTAGAAAACAGGGTCGCTCGAAGTACGGCGCGAAAAAGCCGAAGTCGTAGGACCCTCCCGCCTGAACGCCGACGTTCGTCGGCGTCTCCCGATCCCGACCTATCAGGTTGACGCGTCACTGTGGCGCCGGAGCGTCCCTTCGGCCCCCGGATACGAGGAGTGTGCGGGTATGCCCCGCAAGAACGCGAAGATCAATACGCCGCAGGTCGAGCCGGATCCGGTCTACAACAGCCGGCTGATATCGAAGTTCGTCAATCACATGATGCTGGACGGGAAGAAGAGCACGGCGCAGAAGATCCTCTACGCCGCGCTCGAGTCGGTCGGCGAGAAGGGCGGCGACGAGCCGTTGAAGCTCTTCAAGAAGGCGGTCGACAACGTTCGTCCCTCGGTAGAGGTGAAGTCACGACGAGTCGGCGGCTCGACGTACCAGGTGCCGGTTGAGGTGTATCCGCGTCGGAAGACGTCGCTGGCCTTGCGCTGGCTGGTCGATGCCGCCCGCAATCGCGGCGAAAAGACGATGGACGCCCGCCTCGCCGGCGAGTTGCTCGATGCTGCAAACGGCCGCGGCAGCGCCGTGAAGAAGAGAGAAGACACACACCGTATGGCGGAGGCCAACAAGGCCTTTGCCCACTACCGCTGGTAATCGAAACCGAGGATCCTGACCGTGGCCCGCAAAGTCCCGCTCGCGAAGACGCGCAACATCGGCATCATGGCGCACATTGATGCCGGTAAGACGACGACGACCGAGCGCATCCTGTTCTACACCGGCATCACCCACAAGCTGGGTGAGGTGCACGACGGGAATGCCGAGATGGACTGGATGGTGCAGGAGCAGGAGCGTGGTATCACCATCACCTCGGCGGCGACGACCTGCGAATGGAAAGACCACCGCGTCAACATCATCGATACGCCGGGACACGTCGATTTCACCGCCGAGGTGGAACGCTCGCTGCGTGTGCTCGACGGCGCGGTGGCGGTTTTCGATGCCGTTGCCGGCGTGGAGCCGCAGAGCGAAACCGTCTGGCGCCAGGCCGATCGCTACAACGTTCCGCGCATCGCCCTCGTCAACAAGATGGATCGCGTCGGCGCCAACTTCGCTCGTTGCGTCGACATGATGGTCGATCGGCTCAATGCCAAGCCGGTGCCGGTGCAGCTTCCCTGGGGTGCCGAGGACGGCTTCCTCGGCGTCATCGACGTCATTCGCCAGGTGGCGCTGCGCTGGAACGACGAGACCTTGGGGGCGGACTACGAGGAAGTCGACGTTCCCGAGGAGTATCGAGAGGCACTGGAGGCGGCGCGCGAGAAGGTGCTCGAGGTTGCCAGCGAGGTGGACGATCAGGTGCTCGAGAAGTACCTCTCGGGCGAAGAGATTACCCCCGAGTTGCTCATCGGCGCGCTGCGCGCCGGTACGGTGCAGCTCAAGCTCACCCCCGTGCTCTGCGGCTCCGCCTTCAAGAACAAAGGTGTGCAGCCCCTGCTGGACGCGGTCATCGATTACCTGCCCTCGCCGCTCGACATCGGCAACGTGACCGGAGTCCACCCCGATTCCGGCGACCCGGTCGAGTGTGAGCCCTCCGACAACGCGCCTTTTGCCGGCCTCGTGTTCAAGATCATGACCGACCCCTTCGTCGGCCAGCTCGCCTTCCTGCGGGTGTACTCGGGCACGTTGGCGTCCGGTAGCACGGTGTTCAACGCCACCGCCGACAAGAAGGAGCGCATCGGCCGCCTGCTGAAGATGCACGCCAACAAGCGCGAAGAGATCAAGCAGGTGCGCGCCGGCGACATTGCCGCCGTGGTGGGGCCGAAGAGCGTTTCGACCGGACACACGATCTGTGATCCGGCGCATCCGGTGGTGCTGGAGTCGATGGAATTCCAGAAGCCGGTCATCTCGATGGCGATCGAGCCGAAGACCCGCGCCGACCAGGAGAAGCTGGCGGAAGCCCTTGCCAAGCTGGCGCAGGAGGATCCGACCTTCGAGCGCCACCGCGACGAGGAAACCGGTCAGACGATCATCTCCGGTATGGGCGAGCTCCACCTGGAGGTGCTCGTCGACCGCATGCTGCGCGAGTTCGGGGTGCAGGCGAACGTCGGTCGGCCGCAGGTTGCCTACCGCGAATCGCTGACCAAGCCCGCCAAGGGTGAGGGGCGGTTCGGGCGGCAGACGGGTGGCCGCTGCGTCATCGAGGTCGAGCCGTTGCCGCAGGAAGAGGCGCAGACGTTCCTGTTCGTCAACAAGATCGTCGGCGGCACGATCCCGCGAGAGTTTATCAAGCCTATCGAGCAGGGGATTCGCGAGGCCATGGAGGCCGGTCCGCTGGCCGGATACGAGATCGAGGGCGTCCAGGTAACGCTGTACGACGGCTCTTTTCACGAGGTCGACTCCTCGGAAGTGGCGTTCAAGATCGCCGGCAGCATGGCGTTCAAGGATGCCGCCGAGAGGGCCGCGCCGGTGCTCATGGAGCCGGTGATGGATGTCGAGGTCGTTGCCCCCGAGGAGTACATGGGCGACGTGATTTCCGACCTCAACAGCCGCCGCGGCCGCATCGAGCGCATGGACTCACGGGACGGCCTGAAGATCATCGTCGGACAGGTGCCCCTGGCGGAGATGTTTGGCTACGCAACCGACGTGCGCTCGCTCACCCAGGGGCGCGCCACTTTTACGATGCATTTCAGCCGGTACGCCAAGGCACCGGCCAACATTACGGAAGAAGTCGTTCTGCGCGTGCGCGGCAACAAGGTCTAGCCGCGACCGGGAGCGGAGGTAACAGATGGCGAAAGAGAAGTTCGAGCGTACGAAGCCGCACGTGAACG
>CBDUAS010000308.1:0-5436 GCA_965365185.1 uncultured bacterium
GTAGTCGTGATCGACCAAGAACCAAAGCGCCACGCTCACCACGAAGCTGAGAAATGCCGCAACGAGAAATGGCGTGTCGTAGGGTTTGAGCATTGTTGTTCTCCTTTCTCCATTTGAACGATACGGCGCTGGCGATGGATTGTCAAGGTATTGTCTAAGAAAATCTAGACAATAACTAGGCACCTTGAAGCCGATGCTTCTTTCGGGCGGGGTGCTCCGAGTCCTCGGTCCGGGCGTGAGTCAGGACCCCGTGTCTTTCAGAAGACTGTCGTCGCCTTCAGGAAGAAGGTGTTTCCCTGGTCCGAGCGCTCGCCGAACTCCGCCGTGCCGCGCTGGTAGGCGAACTGCAAGGTGCCGAACGGCGGCTGGTAGCGCCATACGAAGGTCGCCTGGATGTTGCGCCGATCGATCGACGTGTTGGTCTGGAAGAACAGGTTGACGAACAGGTCCGGCGTGAAGAAGTGATCGGCTCGAACAACGTGTATCCAGGTGCTTTCGTTTTCAGGGTCGGGCTCGAGCGTGAGGCGCTCGAGCGCGTACTGCAAGGAGAGTTGCTCGGTGAGCTTGTAGGCGGTTCCTACGGAATAGAGCTGGAAGTCGGAATCGAAGGAAGTGCCGAAGGCGTAGCTGAACCGCAACGAGTTGAACTCCCGCGTGTTGTAGCCCACGGAAAGCTCGGTTTCGCGGTTTCGAAAGCCTTTTTCGAACAGCTTGTATTCCTCGCTGTAGTCGAGGCCGAAGGCGATCCGGTTGCGGGTCTCGACCTCGAGGCCCTGGTCGATCTTCCAGCTCCGCAAGACGTCCGAGCTCGCCGCCCAGTAGATGTTGTAGTTGGAGTCGTATTCGATGCGCTCGACGGCGCCGCCGGCCGGCCACCAGGTCTTTTCGATCGCCGAATCCACCTCGCGACGATCGTCGTCCCGAACGAAGCCGACGGCGTTGACGTTGTCGCGAAAGCGGTCGCCCAGATGCGTGTAGCGGACGTGGAAATGCCCGGTGGCCGAGTCGTACGATGGACGCACGAAGTACGCGGCTGTGCCGTCGGCGTGTGCGCCGAAGCTTTGCACGAGCTGGGCCGTCATGCCGAACGTATCGGTGAAGAACAGATTGGCGTCGAGCCCCAGTGAGCCCTCGCCGAGTCCGTCGAAGTAGCGTCCTGCGCCCAGGAACCCCACGTTCGACCGCCCGACGTCGCGCTGCACTCTGACGATGCCGTAGTCGCCCTCGGTCTGATTCTCCTCGTCGGCCGTCTGGGTGCCGGGCTCACCGTGAGCGTAGAGCGCGGAGATGGCCCAGGGGCCTTCCTTGCCCAGCACTTTGGCTCCTGCGGAGATGTCGCCGATGCGCCGGGAGTAGAACGTGCGAATGCGCTGGCGGAATTGCGCGTCGCCCTCGATGAAGAACTGTCGCTTCTCTGGCAACGACACCTCGAAGCGCGTCAGATTCACCCGCTCCTGGTCGGCCTCGATGAGGGCGAAATCGGGGTTGAGTGTGGCGAAGGCCGTCGTCGTCGTGGTGAGCTCGTAGCGGCCGTCGATGCCCGCTTTCCAGTTGGCCCGGCCCTCTTGATCGACCACCGTCAAGCCGTACGGAATCACCTGATACCGCTTTGGCGCCGCCGCCACCTCGAGGTCGCTCAGCGTCCCGGATTGCGAGACGCGGAACCGGTTGTCGAGCGGCCCCGCCCAGTGGGCGAGCTCGAGGGAAGCGCGCCGGCTGCGGCCGAAGTTGATGCCCCAGGTAACATCGTCGCCGGCGCGGTACTTGATGGTGTTGAGCGGAATGGCGAACTCGACGGTCCAGCCAAATTCCGTCCGGCTTGCCGCCGTGAACCATGTGCCGTCCCAGTTCTGGTCGATGGTGCGACCGTCGTTGGCGATTCGCCCGTCGCTCTGCGTGGCGAGAAGATTGGCGGCGAAGTAGTACGCCGACTGGCGATCGTGAAAGGTGTCGAGAACGATCAGCACCGCATCGTCCTCGAGCAGGTTGGCGTCGCGCCGGGTGAGTTGGGCCGCAATCGTAGCGTCTTCCCACACCCGAAAGGCGACGTAGACGCTCTGGTCGTCGTACAGGAACAGGGCTTCGGTGCGGCGCGTTCCGGGCTCGCCACGCCGGGGCTCGAACTGGACAAAGCCGGCAGCGAGAGCGGCGCCCGCCCACTCGCCATCATCGACAATTCCATCGATCAGCGGTGAAGCCTGCGCTCGTGCGGCGGACAGGTCTTGAGCGGCGGCGGGGGTGGGAACGGTCAGCATCGCGGCGACCAGCCCCAAGGGTTTGCCGCGCGAGGTGACCTCAGCTCACTTCCGTCCACGCGGCGAGTCTCAAGCGGCCTACAACGGCCAGTCGCGAAGAATTCGTTCCGTTTCCTCGGCGTGGCCGCTCTCGTCGGCAACCATGTCCTCGAGGCGCACCGCGAGACCCTTGTCGCCCAACTCGTCGGCTTGCTCGGCGCGTGCCGTGTAATCGACGATCGCCTGACGTTCGGCCGCCAAGACCTGCTCGACCATCTCCTTGTTGGACGACGCCGGCGGCACCGGCCGCGGCTCGGTGGTCGGCTCACCGCCCAGAGCGACGATCTTGTTGGCGAGAAACTGGGCATGAGCCTGCTCGTCCGCCACTTCCGCGAGAAAGAACGCTGAGAGCTGCGGACGGTACGGCCCGGTGGCCTTCGCAGCGTACGTTATGTATTGGGCTATGGCGGACAGCTCTCCCGCCAGGTCCTCGTTGAGTCCTTCGATCAGCTCGGTCTTGCCCATCGGGGATTCCTCTTCGGCTGTTAATACGATGAACCTGTCTCAATATACGCCTTCTGCCGATCTTCTGCTGCCGACGGCTTTCCGGCGGACGCGATCGCATCGATCTCGCAGGTGGACTTTGCCTTCCCGTCTAAGGTATGTCAAACTCTCGTGCATAATTTGTTCGTCAAGCCCTTCTCGTGCCTCGACATCATCCGGGAACCTAACGATGTCCGATAACAAGACGCTCTCGATCAGCGCGGTAGCTGACAAGACCGGTCTTTCAACGCATGTGATCCGTGCCTGGGAGCGTCGTTATGGCGCCGTCGTGCCCGATCGCAGCGATGGAAACCAACGCCTCTACTCCGAAACCGATGTGCGGCGGCTACGCCTGCTGCGGCGAGCTGCCGCAGCCGGGCACAGCCTGCAAGAAATCGCCGGTCGCGACGCCGAGTACTTGGCACAGCTTCTCGGCGCCGAAGCCCAGGAGCAGCCGGCGAGCGCCGAGCACGACTTGCCGCCCGACGCGATCGTCCACTACTACAACCGCTGCCTTCGGGCAGTACAGGCACTCGATCCCAAGGCATTGGATGCGACGCTGTCGCAGGCCTCCGTCGTTCTCGACCGCGCCACCCTGGTCGAGGAGCTCATGATGCCGCTGCTCGAGCGGGTGGGAAAACTCTGGGTCGAGGGAAAGCTCGGCATCGCCCACGAGCATGCCGCTACGGTAATCATCCGGGCTTTCCTGTCGAACTTGACCAAGACCTACGACGTTCCGTTCGGTGCACCATGCATCGTCGTGAGCGCACCGTCCGGAGAATCGCACGAGCTCGGCGCCATGTTTTGCGCCGTTCTCGCCGCCGCCCGGCGCTGGAGGGTCTTCTACCTCGGCGCGGACATGCCGGCATCGGAGATCGCCGAAGCGGCTCGGCAGGCTGCCGCGCGCGCGGTGGCCATCAGCATGGTGTATCCCGACGGTGACCCCGAGACGGCTCGTGAGATCGAGGAGTTGCGCAGTTTGTTACCGTCGTCGATCGACATCATCGCCGGCGGACGCGCAGCCGAATCGTATGCCGGGACGCTTGCCAACATCGGGGCCATCCGCCCGAAGGACGCCCGCGACTTCTACCGCTGGCTGGATCGGCTGGAGATCGATGAGTAACGAGCGCGAGGTCGGCGGCTTTGTCGTGCTCGGTGCCTCCGGCGGCATCGGCTCGCAGACCGCGCGCATGCTCGCTGCAGCGGGTAACCGCGTCTGGCTGGCTGCGCGCGGCTCGGAACGCCTGACCGCGCTCGCCAGGGATCTCGAGGCTCCGTCGAGCGAAGTCGAGGCAACCGAGTTTTCCTCGATCCAGGAGACGATTGACACGGCGAAGAACGACTTCGGCCGTCTCGACGGTGTTGTCAACTGCGTCGGCTCCCTGCTGCTCAAACCTGCCCATCGGACATCCGCCGCGGAATTCGAGCTCACTCTCCAGACCAACCTCGGGTCCGCGTTTGCCACTGTGGCCGCGGCGTCGCAGGCTTTGCGCGGCGAGGGCGGGGCGATCGTGTTGATGTCCACCGCGGCGGCGCGGGTGGGTTTGCCGAACCACGAAGCGATCGTCGCGGCCAAGGCGGGTGTCGAGGGCCTGACTCGGTCGGCCGCGGCAACCTACGCCCCGTTCGGCGTGCGCGTCAACGCCGTGGCGCCCGGCATGGTGCAGACACCCCTGACCGAATCGCTGACGGCGCGCGAGGCCACGGCCGAGGCTTCCCGGGCGATGCACGCGCTCGGACGGCTCGGCCAACCCGAAGACGTGGCGTCGATGATCTGCTGGCTGTTGCACCCGAGCAACGCCTGGGTCACCGGTCAGGTCTTCGCTGTCGACGGTGGTCTCTCCGCCGTCCGCGCGCGCCCCAGCGCCCGCAGATGAGTGAGGCCGGGGCCGTCGGCTTGCTCGCCCACATTGCTGCCACACTGGCAATGACCGGGCTGATCTGGTTTGTCCAACTCGTGCACTACCCGCTGTTTGCCCGCGTCGGCGCTGCGGGATTCCGCGCCTACGAGCGCGAGCACGTGAGGCGCACCGGCCGCGTGGTCGGTCCGCTGATGTTGCTCGAAGCTTTGACCGCGCCGGTGGTGATCCTGCTGGCGCCGGCAGCGCTGGTTGCCGCCTGGGGGTCGATCGCGTTGCTCGTCGTCATCTGGGGGGTCACCGCCACCGTGCAGGTGCCGCTGCACCGGCGCCTGGAAACCGGATGGGACGCCGATGTCGGACTTCGTCTGGTGAAGACGAACTGGATCCGCACCGCGGCCTGGTCCGCGCGTAGCGCCCTGGTGTTCGCGGTGCTCGCCGCCAACTTGCGGACGGGCTGCTGCTTCGACGTCTCGGGTTAAGCTGCGCTGATGGCAACCCTCCTTCTCGTGGTCGCCGTCGTCTCGCTGGCCGTCTGGTTGCTCATTGCTGTGGATGCGATCACGGGCGAGAAGTACATCAAGTACATCGACCGCATCGCCGTTCCCGAGGTCGAACGGCGGAGCGGTCTACCGCGCGTGTCGGTCATCGTCCCGGCGCGTGACGAAGAGCGCAACATCCGCGCGGCGATGCAATCGCTGCTGGCGTTGGACTATCCGCACCTTCAGGTCATCGCCGTCGACGATCGGTCCACCGACGCGACGGGCGCGATTCTCGACGAAATGGCTCGCGGTGACCCG
>CBDUAS010000309.1:0-5431 GCA_965365185.1 uncultured bacterium
AGACGCCCGCTGACCGGCCGCGTGGAAAACGTCCGGAAGGACGACCGAAACGTCGTCATCGAGTAGTCCCCGGCAGGGATTACCACACCGGGGCCCACCGAAAAGCCGCGGTCGACACGGTCGAACTCCCGATCCACGCCGAAGAAGATGCTGTCACCGGACTCGAGCCGGAAGCTCACGTCGGCCCCCTGCTCGCGGCCCAGCAGCCGGCCCTCGGTATCCGTGAGATAGTCGAAGCTCGCGCCGATGCGGATCTGTCGGATGCCACCCCACTCCGGCCGTGGGTTCCATCCGGCGTTCAGGCCGCGCTGCACGATATCGGTGCGGCGGATGAAGCCGAGCTCGCTGTCGAAATCGGGATCGATCCTCATGTAGCTGCCGCCGAGCTCCCAGCGGTCGCTGTCCCATTCGGCGCTGAGCGAAGTCGACCAAGGACTCTCGTCCATGCGGTTGTCGTCGACGCGCGCCGCGAACCCGCTCACCCTCATGTGTTCGAGAAAGCGGAAATTCGCGTCGACGCCGACGACGCGATTGAAGTTGCCGCCCCCCTGCACGTTGGTGAAGATGCCACCGATCGTCGAACGCCCGAACACGTCCTGCTTGGCGCGCACTGCCGTGTAGTTCTGCGCGCCGTCGAGCTCGGAGTCGCCGGTCTGCACGTTCATGACGCCGACACCGGTTCCGCCGATCTTCCCCGTCATCTTTGCCCCGTAGGTGATGGGAACGGCCTGGCCGCTGACCAGCCCGATGTTGCGCGAGTTGAAGAGGCTCAACGAGGGCCCGCCCCAGCCGCCCCCCGATCCGAAGGCGAAGTTCTCGGCGGATTCGAGGAAGAACTCACGCTTCTCAGGGAAAAAGAGCGAGAAGCGCGACAGGTTGACGCGCTCGCTATCGTCCTCGACCTGGGCGAAATCGGTGTTGATCGTCACGTCGGCCGTCAGGTTGGGGGTGATCTGCACGCGGAAGTTGTCGATGCCGACGTCGCCGGTATTCTCGCTGAACGGCGCGTCCGTCTGATTGAACTGCGCCGTGCCGCCGGCGACGTAGGGCGTGAAGCGAAACCGCTGTGCCAGTCGAAGGTCATACAGGCCCTGCAGATCGCCGGCCTGGGAAATGTTCGTGAAGCGGAAGCCACGACGGTAGTTCGACCACGCGACCTCCTCGTTACTGCGCCGGATCTGACGCTGGAAGTCGATGCCCCAGGTATCGGCCCCGGTGTCGTAGCGCAGGGCACGAAACGGGATGGCGATCTCCACCACCCAGCCTTCAGCGGTGATTTGCGCCGCCGCCTCCCACTGCTCGTCCCAGTCGGAGTTGGTCTGCCCCTCGTTGCGCAGAAGGGCGTCGTACTTCGTTCCCAGCGGGTTTACGCGGAAGATGAAGCCGTTGCGATTGTCGTGAAATGTGTCGAGAACCAGCTCGATGGTGTCGTCGGTGCTCATCGAGCTGTCGCGCCGCAGATCGCTGGCGAGAATCCGGGCGGGCTCGGTGTCGTACAGCATGAAGCCGACGTAGAGCGTCTCCGCGTCGTACAGAACGCGAGCGATGGTCCGCTGCGATGCTGGCCGGCCTTCCCGAGGGTCGCGCTGGAGGAAATCGCTGACCGCGTCAGCCTCGCGCCACTCGGCTTCGTCGAGCACCGCGTCCACCACGATCGGAGCGTCGATGCGCGATGCGGTCATGCGCTTCGTAGCCGCGAGCTGGGCAATGGCCGCGGCCTCCGGTACGGCGTTTACGGACGGCTGCGATGCATCGCCGTCGGCGTCGCCGCTCCCGGTACGTTGCGTCTCCGAGTTTTGCGGAAGGGCCGTGGAACCGACCTGTTGCGCTAGCGCGACATCGGTGCCGACGAAAAGGATGGCGGCGATGAGCGCGGCGGCTACTCTTCCGGAAGACACGTACTTGACCCCAAGTCGTTGGATGCATCGTTGATTTGCGGGTACTTTAGCGCAATGTACAGATTTTGTCTATATATTTCTTGACAAAATCCGTACAAACCTGGACAACACGCCGGGCCCCGGCCAACGAGGTCGTGCGGCGTCCCCATCGACGCTTGCGCCCGAGTCGTCGCTACAGGCGCGGTAACGGAGCTCTCTCTCGAAAGCGCTCAGCGATTACGGGCCCGGTACCATCGGTCGAGGTCGGGCACCTGCAGCGGGGGGAAGATCTCCTGACGCGCACTCCAGGCTCGCGTAGCGGTGGCGTCGAGGCGGGCGCGATCGACGAAGACCAACCCGAACGCACCCGCATACAGCGCCGGCACATCGGCATCGCCGAGGTGCGCCTCGATGGCGGCAAACTCGGGATCGTGCAGGGCGATCCAGATGGCCGCCTCCGCGGTTCCGACCGATTGCGGCGCATAACTCACCGCCGCGCCCGCGTCGACACGGTAGGTGCCCGCCTGGACGGCGCGGGCGACCGCAGCGAGAACCTGGCCGTCCTCGGCCGCGACCAGATCAAACCGATCGCGACCGTTCGCCACCGGCCGGTCCCATCGTGTGCCCGCGGCGCGGACGACCACCTCTTCACGGTCACGGTTCAGCAACACGTACGCGTCGCGCACCGCAACCATGTCGCGAAAGCCGCCTCGTGCGGCGAACAGTGTGCCGGCAGGCAAGGTCAACAGCAGGGCTTCCTCGCCGGTACGCCGAGCGCGAAGCGACACGGCATCTCGCGCTTGACCCCGTACTTCCACCTCGACTTCGCCGGCGGCAACCGCTTCCAGCAGATCCATGGCCGGCAAAGCCGGCGGCAACTGCAGGTTCCCCTCTCCTGCCGTCGTCTTGCGGAAGATGAACATGTGCTGGCTGGGGAGGAACTCCAGCAACTCGGTGAGCTCGAACCCCGCAGGGGCCCACTCCTCGAGCACCTGACGCACCGACATGCGGTGATCGGCGTAAATGTGATCGCCGCTGGCATCCTCCAGGCGATACTCCAGCAGGGCGACGCGGCCGTCGGGCTTCAACGCCTGGTGCATCCTCGACAACATCGCTGCCGGCTCCGCGATTTCGTGGTAGACGTCGACGAGCAACATCCAGTCGACGCTCACCGCTGGCAGCTTCGGGTCCTCGGCGTCGCCGAGTACGGCTTCGATGTTCTCGATGCCTTCGGCGCGCGCGTTCTCCATGAGGATGCGCAGCATCTCGGGCTGGATGTCCACGCCATAAACCGTCCCGCCGGGGTCGACCCGGCGCGCGATCCGGCGGGCAAAGTAGCCGGAACCCACGCCGATGTCGGCGACAACATCGCCTGGCCGCAGATCCATGGCGTCCAGGACCTCTTCGGGACGCTCTTGGGCGGCCCGCTCGGCCCGCTCCAGCCACGGGGCGCCGCGGTAGCTCATCGTCTGCGCGGGCTCCCGGGCCTGCTGCTGCGCGGCCGCGCTGTTTCCGGTTCCCGCGCCCAGCCCCGACGCAACGACCAAGGCAATGCCGGCGAGCAACCTCGTGTTGTCCTTCATGCACATGAGCCCAATGTCCACCAACCCGCAGCGAATGTCTAATTCGCCTCCGAGCGGCCCCCGGCCTGCACCGCAAACACGATTGAAAGCTCTCGTTTTCGGCAGTAACATGGAAGAAAATCGCAACGTCCTCGTCCCCGTTGCTATCCCCATTAAGGATGGGTGCAATGACCGCTCCGCGTACGATTCGCGAAAGCCTCCAAACTTGCTCCGCGGCGCGCACTCGCGGCGCCACTGCCGTCGCGACCGCGCTCATCTGCCTGCTCTGTATCGCCGTGCCCGGCGCCTGGGCCGAGCCTGTGGGGCGGGGCGACAAGGTGCCGTGGAAGGACCGTTTCGGCGAACCCCTCCCCTTCCAGAGCGACGAGGAGATCATCGAGTTTCTGCGCACCGCCGAGATCCAGTCGGTGGAGGATCTGGAAGTCGGCATTACCGACCCGCGACGGGTCGAGCTGGTCAAAGACGGCGTCACCATGCGGGCAGCGCTGCGCGATTTCGATCAGACCTTCGAGCGTATGCGATTCGAGCGCGAGTTCTACAACCGCCTACGCGATTCCTACACATTCGACATCGCCGTCTACGAGCTCTCCAAGATACTCGGCCTGAACAACGTTCCGCCGGTGACGCTGCGGCAGGTCAACGGCGTCGAGGCAAGCCTGCAGATCTGGGTGGAGGATGCGCTGGTCGAGTGGGATCGCTTCGAAGAGGCGATCATGCCGCCCGACGAGATGTCGTTTCAGATGCAGCGGCAGAACATGCGCGTTTTCGACTCCGTCATCGGCAACGTCGACCGCAACAACGGCAACATCCTCTACGACGAGAAATGGAATCACTGGCTCATCGACCACTCGCGCTCCTTCGTACCCACCGACGAGAAGATGCCGTACCTCGAAGAGATCAACTGGTGCGCCAGGAGCTTGTACGAGGGGCTCAAGAATCTCGAGAGCGATGAGCTGATCGAGCGGCTCTCGCCGACCCTTACGGCGACGGACGTCAGTTGGATGCTGAAGCGCCGCGACAAGGTGATCGCGCGCCTCGACAGGCTCATCGCGGAGCGCGGCGTCAACAAGGTGCTGTTCTAGCAGCTAGGGTGCTGAGTCAGTGCCAAACCGGATGCTGCCCCGCGAAGGAGTCGCTCATGCGCCGTGTCGTTCGTAACGGATCCCTGTCGTGCTTGATGGTCGTCACGCTGCTGGCCGGACTCGCGCCGGCGCAGGACACCGCACCTCCCCGGGTCCGCCTGGTCGCGACGGGAGGCACGATCTCCAATGCCGCGGGAGGTCGCCTCACAGCGGCGGAGCTCGTTGATCTGATCCCGGACCTGACCCGCTACGTCACCCCCGAGTTCGAGCAGTTCGCCAACGTAGCCAGCAGCTCGATCACGCTGCAGCAGTGGCTGCAGCTCTCGCGTCGTATCAACGAGCTGTTTCGTGATGACCCGGAGCTCGCGGGGGTCGTGGTAACCAGCGGTACCGATACGCTGGAAGAAACCGCTTACTTCCTGCACCTCACCGTGCGCGATCCGCGACCGGTCATTGTCGTCGGCGCCATGCGAAATCCCAGCACACTCGGCTATGAGGGAGCGGCCAATCTTCTGCAGGCCTTTCGCGTCGCCGCGGACCCTGCCGCGCGCGACAAGGGCGCCCTGGTGGTGATGAACGACGAGATCAACTCCGCCCGCGAAGTCACCAAGACCAACGCGGTGCGCCTGCAGACGTTCGCGACCGCCGGCTACGGTGTTCTCGGCGTCGTCGATCGCGATCGCGTGCTCTTCTACCGCGACACGCTCAAACGACATACGGCGGCGAGTGAGTTCGACGTTTTCGCCATCGATGAGCTGCCGAGAGTCGATATCTTCATGGTCTACCAGGGTGCGACGGGCGACCTCATCGAGGCGGCCGTCGACGCCGGCGCCGCGGGGGTCGTCATCGCCGCGGCCGGCGCCGGTGCCACCAGCGGCACGCAGCGCCA
>CBDUAS010000310.1:0-5414 GCA_965365185.1 uncultured bacterium
GAACTGGCTTCCCCTGTCCGATCATTTCCTGCACCATTTTTGCATCGTCCATCAACGGGGTTTGCCGGGGGTGCAGGCCTACCCATGCGAGCGTCATCCCGATGATCACCACACCCAGCCACGGCGAGCTGGCCACGCTCGCCGAGGAAACCGCCATCCGAACGATCGCGAACACCACCAGGAGCCAGGGCACCGCGAACAGAAGCAGCACCGCCGCCGCCAGCAGCGACGCTTGCTTGACGTTGTTGTCGATCATCTCGTTGAAGCTCTGCGCCCAGCTCGCCCAGATGTCGTCGAGCCGGTTCTGGCCCTGCAAGACCGCGAGGTCGGTCCCGTCTGCCAGTAGCAGCCGATACCCTCGATCCTTGACGGCCTGTGCCAACGTGGAATCGGAAAAGCGGTCGGCGCGCACCGTGGCATGCCCACCGAGTGCCTCGTAAACCTCGCGCCGAAAGAGGAAGAATGGGGCGAAACCGCCGGCCGCGGGACTGTCCGGATCGTTGATCTTCCGCAGGGATACGGCGGCCAGAGTGAGCTGCAGGAAGAAGGGGATCATCAAGCGCTCGACCCACGAGGTAGCGGTGAGCGAGGGGAAGATGGTCAAGAGATCGATCCCCCGCGTTCGCGCGAGGGCCAACGCCCGCGCTGTCCCGTCCGGACGCAACAGGACGTTGGCGTCCATGAACAAGACGTGCGGTTGCCGCGTCTTGCGAAATCCGGTGATGTACGCGTCATTGCTCCGCGTCCACCCCGGCGGCGGCTGCTTCGCCTCGACGACTTCCGCCCGCGGGTCGGCCTCGATGCGAGCGGCCGACGACTTGCCGAGCCGAGCTCCGGCGCAGACGACCACGACGACCTCGAGATTCGGCTGCCCTTGCCCCAAGAGGGCCGCGATCGCGTGCTCGGCGTCATCGCCGGGCTCGACAATCAGAACGACACTGAGACCTGGCCCGCGCCGGAGTCGGCTACCTCGCGACTCCGGCGGTGTCGGGACTCCCTGGGCGCCGCGAACAAAGGCAACGAAAAACAGCGTTGCTGCGAGAAGTACCAAAACTTGGTAGAAGAAGGCAATTGTTGCCATCCACGCACTCCTCTCCAACGCGTCGGCGTCGGGCTCACCAGAGGGATCACCATTGCTAGAAAAACTGATCCTGTGAGCTGCAGCAATACCTATTTTTCAAGCACTCACAGTACTGATAACTGGTGGCCGCTAATGGTCACAAGAACGTCTGGTGATCCGGCCGAATCGCGACGCCAAGCCATCAGCGGGCGCCTGGCCAGGGGACCCGCAGCGGCGCTCCGGGGGCGCGCATTTCTGTTCGTCGCGCCGCCGCGACGGGGCCCCCCGAGGGGGTTATGCCTGGGGGAATTCTCGTGCTAGCGTCTGCCCGTTGCCCCTTTCTGGGGCGGCGCCGTGGGCGACGGCGCGCTTTCGTGGGAGGCCCTTCGCAAGAGGGAGTCTTGCCCGCGTACGAAACATCGTTACCTGGAGCACTTTGAATCGCGCCTCATCACCCGAATGGGTGCTGATCGCCTTTAGCAGCACGACCGATCGCCGATCTCGAGCACGGCGCCTGACCGAAGGCCGGATCCCCTCCGTCCACCCTGGCGCAGCGCCGCACCGGGTCCGGATCGGAAGGAGGAGACATTGAAGTCCACGCATTCGCCCGGCCGGTTTTTCGTTCTTGCCCTTCTCTCCCTGTTGCTCGTCGCCCACGGGTGCAGCTCGGACCCGACCGAGGCCGAGATCACCCTCGAAGACCTGCTTGCCAAGTTCCAGGTCGAAATGACCAGCACGGCTGGCGGCGGCAACATGGGCACGTCCACGACGGATGCCGTCCGAGCCACCTCGGTCTTCGAGAGCCCGCCGCTGGAGAGCCAGTTCAAGGTGCTCGGACCGAACCTGAACGTTTTCAACTGGCCGATCATCCAGGATGTGCCGATCACCGCCCGCTGGCAGGGGTCTAAAGGGGAGACGATGGTGCTTTCATGGCCGGACGTCTTCGACCGTGCGGTGTGGCCGGATCTGGACGTCGCCGGCGGTACGCGCTACGGCAACACCTGGGTAGTCTATCCGGCAGGTGGAAACCCCAACGACTGGATAGCCCAGCACACCGAGTGGATCCGTCGACCCGGGGAAAACAGCGGCACGGTATTCCCCTTCCGCGCCAAGCTCGAAGCCAACGAACCGTGTGACAACTGCCCGATCGGACAGTTCATCGCCGGGCCGTCGCGTCACGTCACCGACCAGCCTGAGTATCGACGCCGTACCGTCATCAAGTGGTTTCGCTACAGGGACATGAGCCCGTGGGTATGGCAAACCGGCGGACCGGGTCCTACCAGCAACCCGGTGCTCGAAGAGGTTCACGTGTTCATCACCGGGTTCCGCGCCGAGCTCGAGAGCGGCACACTCCTGGAGTTCGAGGATGAGATCGGCGACGTCGACCTGATGACCTTGCGCGGCCAGACGCTGAAGGTGGTCGACGCCGACGTGCCTCGTGGCACCTTCAAGGACGTTCGTTTCGACATCGACGCGGCCCGCAGCTTTGTCGTCGTCGGCGGGGAGCAGAAGACGCTGCACTTCGCCGATCGAACGGTCATCGTGCAAGGCCCGATCGTCGTCGAGGACGCCCCGATCACCACGGTCACCCTCGATTTCGATATCGACGCATCGCTGACCGAAAACGGCGACGGCACCTGGACGCTGGCTCCCGTGCTGGTCGTCACCGTTACGACCGGTTAGCATTCTTCGCGCCAGGCGCAGAATCCGGATCGAGCAAAGGACGTGCGCAAGAGCGCACGTCCTTTCGCTTTGACCGGCCTTCCCTCATTGCAGTTCGGACCCGGATATCCACATGATCCCTCGCAGCAGCCTTGTCGCAGCCGTTCTCCTGATCGCCGCCGGTGGCACCGCCGCCTGCGCCGGCCAGCAACCTGCCACCGCACCGGCGTCGACGGAAGACACCGGACGGTTCGTCTGGCAGGATCTGATGACCGACGATGTCGATGCCGCGGTGGATTTCTACGGCGACCTGCTGGGTTGGGAGTTCGAGGAAACGGTTCGCCTCGGCGATCGCTACGTACTGGCGCGTTCCGCGGGCTCGTACGTTGCCGGCATCGCACACGTGGAGCACCCGGACACCCCCGACGAAGACATCGACCAGTGGCTCAGCTACCTGTCGGTTCCCGACGTCGAGCGGGCCGTGGAGCAGGTGGGCCGCGCCGGCGGCCGCGTTCTCGTCGACCCCGTGGACCTGCAGGCAGCGCGGGCGGCCGTCATAACCGACAGCGGCGGCGCACCCCTCGGCCTGCTGGAGCTCCCGGGTGAGCTGAGCGAGGACGCCCGCCAGGCGCTCGACGCCGAGGTCTTCATCTGGCGGGACTACCTGGCGCGCGATGCCGAGGCTGCGGTGGCCTTCTACCGTGATCTTGCCGGATTCGAGGCCGAGCAGTCACGCCGTGACGACAGCCTGGTGCACTACATCCTCAGCCGTGGGGACGCCCGCGCCGGGCTATTCGCCATCGGCGAACAACCGGTAGAGCCGAACTGGTTGGTGTACGTGCGGGTGGCGGACCCCGCGGCAACCGCGCGGCGTGCCGAACAGCTCGGCGGCCAGGTGATCCTCGAGCCGAGCACCGACATCCGCGAAGGCTCGCTCGCTATCGTCGCCGACCCGGGAGGTGCCGCAATCGCCCTGCAGCGATGGCCGATCGAAACCACGGAGGAGCACTGAGATGAGCAAGAGCCGTTATCGCATCCTCGCGTTGGTGCTGTTGATCCTCCTGTCGATCTTCGCAGCCGGCTGCAATGCCACGGTCGGCGTCGGCGTCAGCGTCGGCTATCCGGGCCCCTGGGCCGGTCCGTGGGGCGGCCGCGTCTGGGTCGGCGGCCCCGTCGGCACGATCTACTGAATCGAGACCATCATGCCGAGACGCAACCGCTACTACCGCGTGGAGCTGGCCGGCGAGGTGCTGTGGGCACAGGCGACGCGGCCCGAGACCGACGAGCCATATCCGTCTGACGAGCAGCTCCGCATCCTCGACGGCGATCCGCTGTCCGGCGGCAAACCGACCGACCGCGTCGTCGAGCGCGCCGAAGTGAGGATCCTGGTTCCCTGCACGCCGACCAAGATCGTCGGTGTGGCGCGCAATTTCGCCGCACACGCCGAGGAGCGCGAACGCGCCGTGCCGCAGGAGCCGCTGATCTTTCTGAAGCCGCTGACGACGCTGGTGCCGTGGGACGGCTCGATCGTCCACCCGCCGGCCTGCGAGAAGCTCAACTACGAAGGCGAGCTGGCGGTGATCATCGGCAAACGAGGGCACAACGTGCCGGTCGAAGAAGCGATGCAGCACGTCTGGGGGTTCACGGTGGTCGATGACGTGACCGCACGCGACATCCAGAACCGCGAGGAGGCCTTCGTCCGCGCCAAGGGGTACGACACCTTCGCTCCGCTGGGCCCTTGTGTCGCTACCGGTCTCGACCCCCAGGACCTCGTGGTCGAAACTCATGTGAACGGCGAGCTGCAGCAGCACGGACCGATCTCACATCTCGTACATCCGATTCCCAAGCTGGTCCACTTCATTTCCTCGATCATGACCTTGTATCCGCACGACGTCATTTGCACCGG
Source organism: uncultured bacterium (assembly GCA_965365185.1). GTDB lineage: Bacteria > Acidobacteriota > UBA890 > UBA890 > UBA890 > CBDCGW01. The sequence goes on from CBDUAS010000310.1 coordinate 4,629, forward strand.
CACGCCGAAAGGCATGATCCCGATCAATCCGGGCGACGTCGTCGACGTTTCGGTGGCCGGGATCGGCCGCATCAGCAACCCGGTCGTCGCACCCTGATGAGCCGAGGCGGGGCGGCAAGCTTCGCACGGTCGTGACGCGCTCTATCACCGAGAGGGAACACGAAAAATGCCCTTGATATTGAAGGAATCCGAGGTTCGCGAGCTCCTGTCGATGGACAAAGGCGTAGACCTCGTGGAAGAGGCGCACCGCCTCGACGCCGTGGGCGAGGTTGTGCTCGCGCCACGGCTGGCGCTGCCGCTGGGCGGCGAGGTCGGCACCTACCGCATCATGGCCGCGGCGCTGCCCGGCATCAGCTCCTTCGGCTTGAAGACGCTCACCGGCGTGCCCGGCCGCAGGCTCCCCGAGCTGACCTATTTCACCATCCTGGTGTTCGACGGGGACACCGGGGGCTTTCTCGGCCTGCTTCCCGCCGGTCACATCACCCGCACGCGCACCGGCGCCGCCGGCGGCGGGGCGGTCAAGCACCTGTCGCGGCCCGACTCGAAGGTCCTCGGGGTCTTTGGCTCCGGCGTCCAGGCCCGAGCCCAGGTTGCGGCCATTCGCGTCGTCCGCGACATCGAGACGGTCAAGATCTACGACATCGTCGCGGAGGCGGCAGAGACATTCGCCAACGACCTGCGCGCGGAGGGCGTCGACGCCGAGGTCGTCGGCAGCGGCCGCGAGGCGGTCGCGGGCAGCGACATCGTCACGGCCGCGACCACGTCGAAAGAACCGGTCATCGAGGC
>CBDUAS010000311.1:0-5367 GCA_965365185.1 uncultured bacterium
ACCGTCGGCTCCGCCGTGGTGTCGGTCTCTGCGCCGGGCGTTGGAAGCGGATCTGCCGGTGCGATCGTGCCCGCATCCGCTACCTCGGGAGCATCGGCGCCGGTGCCGTCGAAGAGCCACACGCCGAAGGCGATCGCGCTGATCGCAACGGCCACAGCCGCCGGTGTCATCCAACCCTGCCAGCCGGAAAGCCGTAGGCCGCCGGGCGCGCCGGCTTCCGCCGATGCCGTCACCACTCGGCGAATCTGCGCCAGCTCGACAGGGTCGAGCCCGGCATCGCCGGCGGCGGGATCGGCCTGGCGGAGCAAACGGGTCAGCTCTTCGTCCCGCCTGCCCCGGACGTCGGGTCGCTTCCGTTGTTCATTCATGGTCGGATTCCTCGGGGACGAGCTGGTTGCGCAGCCGGCTGCGGCCTGTGGACAGGTGCCAGCGCACCGTCACCTCCCGCATGCCGAGCTGGGCGGCGATTTCGTTTCGGCTCAGACCTTCGATCTCGTGCATCACGACGACCGCCCGGGTCCGCGGCTTCAGCGTCGCCAGCGCCTCTCTCACCGATTGGCGGGCGCTCTCCATCTGCTCGGGATCGTGCGGCTCGTCAATGCTCCAGCGGGGCGCCGGTCCGGCCTCGCGCCGGACTTTCAGGCGCCGCCAACGATCGCGGCAGAGGTTCACCAGAACCTGCACGAGCCAGGCTTCGGCGGCCTTGTCTTTGCGGGGGATCGACCCCGATCGGCGGGCAGCGCGCAGGAAGGTTTCCTGCAACAGGTCGCGAGCTTCCTCCGGATCACGCGCCATCCGCATGGCCAGTGCATAGAGCCGCGCCTGGTGGGCGTCGAACAGCACCCCGAGGCGCTCGGCGGAGCGCGATGCCAGAGGAACGTCGAGAGGGGTCGAGTTGATCGTCGCTATCCTTTCCACATCTGTAGAACGCGCCGGCGGGTCGAACTGTTGAGTGGGTCGCGAAGAATTATGCGATCAAGTGCGAGAAAGCCACACCCCGCGGAACATGGTCCTTCGACCGGGAATAGCGCCCCCAAGGGCTATCGAACATCCTGTTACTATCGAAAGAGATGGGTCTCCGCTCTTTCGTTCGGCCGCAAGCCGTTGTGGAGGGTTGCCATGCGCCTGAGAATACGCCGAACGGTATGTCTCGCCCTGTGTCTCTTCGTCGCACCGGCGCTGCCGGCTGCCGGCGCCCCCATTCCGCAGGATTCGTCGGAAGCGGTCTCCTGGAGCGGCGTCATTGCCGGCGCCATCGAGTTCTTCGTCACCTTCACGCCCGCCGCGGACGGTTCCGGATTCGTCGCGACGCTTGATATTCCGGCGCAGGGGTTGAGCGGTTATCCGCTCAGCGACGTCGTTTACACCGACACCCAGATCTCGTTCCACCTGCCGATCGCACCTCCGAACGGGGCCACCTGGAGGGCGACGCGGGACCCGGGGGCGACCACGGTGACCGGGGAGCTCGAGCAGGGGACGACGACCGTGGCCTTCAGCATGGAGATGCTCGCGGAGGGCGAGGAGCCGGGGCCGGAGCGGCCGCAGACTCCTACGGCGCCGTTTCCTTACAGCTCGCGAGAGGTGAGCTACACGAACGATGCCGACGGTACGCGGCTGGCCGGAACGCTGACGGTGCCCGACGGCGCCGGGCCGTTTCCGGCGGTGCTGCTGATCACCGGATCCGGGCCGCAGAATCGCGACGAAGAGATCTTCGGGCACAAGCCCTTCTGGGTGCTCGCCGACCACCTGTCGCGCAACGGCATTGCCGTGTTGCGGGTGGACGATCGCGGTGTCGGTGAGAGCATCGGTGATCTGGAAGACGCCACCACGGAGGATTTTGCCGGTGACGCCCTCGCCGGCGTGCGGTTCCTCGCAACCCGGGAGCGCGTCGACGCCGGGGCGATCGGTCTGGTCGGCCACAGTGAAGGCGGAATCATCGCCCCGATGGTGGCGGAGCAATCCGACGACGTCGCCTTCATCGTCCTGCTGGCCGGGAGCGGGTTGCCGGGCGTGGAACTGATGGTGATGCAGCTCGAGGCGACGCAGCGCGCCATCGGCCGGCCGGAGGAGAACATCGCCCGTCAGGTTGTCGTGCAGCGCCGCGTGCTGGAGGCGGCGGCGGCGGGCGCCGATCTGCCGGAGATCACCGAGGGGGTGGCCGAGCTCACCCGCGTACAGGTATCCGCCATGCCTCAGGATCAACGTCCGTCGTCCGAGCAGTTGGAGCCGGGCATCGAGGCGCAGGCGGCGCAACTGACGCTGCCGTGGTTTCGTTTCTTCCTCAACTTCGACCCGCGTCCCACACTCCGCCGGGTCAGCGTCCCGACGCTGGCTTTGAACGGCTCCCTGGACACGCAGGTTCCGGCGGCGGCGAACCTGGCTGCTATTCGTCAGGCGCTGGAGGTCGGCGGCAACACGGACGTCACCGTGCGCGAGCTCGCGGGCCTCAATCACATGTTTCAGACCGCCGAGACCGGCAGCCCGACCGAATACGCCACCATCGAGGAGACATTTTCGCCGCGGGCGCTGGAGGTCATCACCGAGTGGATTCGGGCTCGCGTCGGGCTCCCGTGAGCTCGACCGCACCGCCGACCCGCCGGACCCATCACACATTCACCACGGCCTGCTAGCGGAGGCATTCTCATGAAGCGCTCCCCGGAAACCTCATTGTTGCGTTCCTATTGCTCCGTGTCGCTGCTGCTGGCGGTCGCGGTCGCCGGCTTCGCTGCGGCTCCGAGTGTCGCGGCGTCGGGGCTGGCGGTTCCGTCGGCGCCGGCGGCGGCGCGCGGCCCGCAACAAGGTCCGAAGATCCACATCTCGGTGGACATGGAAGGGCTCGCCGGCGTCGTCACCGCCGAGCAGCTCGGGCCCACCGGCTTCGAGTACCAGCGATTTCGCCGCTTCATGACCGAGGAGCTGTTGGCTGCGATCGAGGGGGCGCGCGCCGGCGGCGCCGGAGAGATTCTGGTTGCGGACTCCCACGGCAACGGTCAGAACTTGCTCCTGGAGATGATCCCCGACGACGTCGAGGTGGTGCGCTCGTGGCCGCGGCCACTGATGATGATGGAGGGGATCGACGAGACGTTCGATGGCGCCATCTTCATCGGCTACCACGCCGGAACCACCAATCCTGACGGCGTGCGCGCGCACACCATGTCGAGCGCCCGCCTCGCTGACATTCGCCTCAACGGGGTCTCGGTGCCGGAGGCCGGAATCAATGCCGCTATCGCCGGGCACTTCGGCGTTCCCGTGATCATGCTCTCGGGCGACGACGCCATCGCCGCGGAGGCCCAGGCGATCATCGGCGAGATCGAGACGGCCGTGGTCAAGCGGGCAATCTCGTTTCATTCGGCACGCACGATGACGCCGGCGGCGGCGCAGGCCCTGATCCGCGAGACGGCCGAACGCGCCGTGCGTCGCATCGACGAGTTTCGCCCGTACACCCCGGCAACGCCCGTGGAGGCCGAGGTGCGGTTCAAGAACTACCGGCCCAGCCAGGTGCTGGCGCTGTTGCCGATGTTCGACAGGCCCGACGCGCACTCCGTGAGCTTCACCGGTGCCAACATGCTGGAGGTGTCGCGCGTGTTTCATTTCATCCTGCAGTACGGAGACGTCATCGACCCCTGATCGCGGCGCCGGGAGCCGAGAGCCCGCCGATGTCAGGATGCCCGCCGATGTCAGGATGCCCGCCGATGTAAGGATGCCCGCCGATGTCAGGATGCCGCCGGTGCCAGGATGCCCGTTGATGCCAGGATGCCGCCGGTCCCAGGATGCCCGTTGATGCCAGGATGCCGCCGGTCCCAGGATGCCCGTTGATGTAAAAAGAATGTAAAAGCGGAGCTGCAGCTCTTTTTGCCGGGGGGCAGGGTTGACGCTACCGCCTTCCGGCGGATTTCATAGGTGCTGCAGCACACACCATGCGATGCGAATCCCCGAACTCTCAGCCGGTCGTGCTCGTTCGACCCGGCAAAGCTCGCAACCCCCAGGAGGTAGCGCTTTGAGGAAGCTCAAGCTGTCGGTTCCGTATGCCTCGATCATCCTGATGGTCGCCGCGATCTGCATTGGCGCGGCGCCGGTCACGTCCGCGCAGCAGGCCGCGACAACGGGCGGGAATGTGTCCTTTGCCGCGCCGCTTCCGGGGGTGATGGTCACCGAGGTGCACGAGGGGCACCTGCACTACGGCCTGGCGGCGGCGCAGGACGACCCCAACGTCATCGTCGACCCGAAGTTCTTCTCCCATCTGTCGTACCGGTCTACCGGCTTCAACCGTGGCGGGCGCGCCACGGCGGTGACCGGCATTCCCGATGAGCCGTTCACGTTTTTCGCTGGCTACACCGGCGGCGGCGTGTGGAAGACCACGGACGCGGGCACCACTTGGGAGAACATCTCCGACGGCTATTTCAACGTCGGCTCGATCGGCGACATCAAGGTGGCGCCATCGGACCCGAACGTCATCTGGGTGGGCACGGGCTCGGGTTGCCCGCGCGGCAACATCTCCACGGGAGACGGCATCTATCGCTCCACGGACGGCGGCAAGACCTGGGCGCACGTGTGGAGCCCGGGCTACGTGCAGGTTCCCGAGATGGTCGTGCACCCGCAGAACCCGGATCACCTGTACGCCGCCGTGCTCGGCGACATCTTCGGCTCGGGCCCGGTCCGCGGTCTTTACGAGACCCAGGACGGCGGTCAGAGCTGGGAGCAGATCCTGTTCATCTCCGAGGACACGGGCTTCAACGACATCGAGATGGACCCGTCGAACCCGCGCATCCTGTACGCCACCGCCTGGACTGTCTACCGCAAGCCGTGGACGATCCACTCCGGGTCCGAGGAGGGCGGCATCTTCCGCAGCAAGGACGCCGGCGCAACCTGGGACAAGCTCGAGGGAGGCCTTCCGGGCGGCATGATCGGCAAGATCGACGTCACCGTGTCGCCGCCGAACCCCGACAGGCTCTGGGCGCTGGTCGAGGCACCCAACGATCGTGGCGGCGTGTACCGCTCCGAGAACGGCGGAGACACCTGGACGCGTGTCAATAGCGAGCGCATGTTGCAGCAGCGCGCCTGGTACTACACCCACATCTACGCCGATCCGGTCGATCCCGATACCGTCTACGCGCTCAACACGGGCGCCTACAAGTCCACCGACGGCGGCCGCACGTTCGACTTCCGCTTGCGCCCGGGGCACGGCGACAACCACGATCTGTGGCTCAACCCGAACGATCCGAACATCCTCGTCAACAGCAACGACGGCGGTGCCAACGTGTCGCTCAACGGCGGTCGCACCTTCTCGCCGGTGGACAACCAGCCAACGGCCGAGTTCTATCGCGTCACCGTCGACAACTCGATTCCGTACAAGGTGTACGGCGCCCA
>CBDUAS010000312.1:0-5364 GCA_965365185.1 uncultured bacterium
GCTGCCGCAGCAGCCGCCAGCGGCCGGCGCCCAGGGCAAAGCGCATGGCGATCTCGTTGCCGCGCCCGACGGCGCGCGCCAGCAGCAGGTTGGCGACGTTGGAGCAGGCGATCAGCAGCACCAGGCCCACCGCCACCATCAGCAACCACACCGGATCGCGCGACGTGCCCAGCACTTGCTCTTCGAGCGACAGCGTCAGGGCGGCACGGTCGACGTAGCTGTCTGGATGCTCCTCGCGGAGTTGCAGCGTGACCGCGTCGAGCTCGGCCTGGACGCTCTCCGGCGTCGCGCCCGGCGCGAGTCGGGCCAGCGCGCGCAGACCACGATTGCCGCGGCTGGTCAACCTGCCGGCCGGGACCTGCGCCACCCGCGAGCCGGATTGCATCGGCAACCAGAGTCGCGCGTTTCCGTAGGGGTCCGTGAAGCCGGGCGGCATTACGCCTACAACTGTGGTAGCGATTCCGTTGAGCTGGATCGTCCGGCCGAGGATCGACTCGTCGCCGCCCAGCGCGCCGCGCCACAGCGCGTTGCTCAGCACCACCGCCGGAGCTTGCTCGTACTCCATGTTGTCGGCCTGCTCGAGCTCGCGCCCGAGCGCCGCGCCGGCACGCAAGACGTCGAAGTACTCCGGGTCGACGAGCTGACCGACGATGCGCTGGGCGTCGCCCGCCCCGGTGAGGGCAAACGAGGTCGTGGCGATGCCGGCGATGCTCTCGAAGCCATCGATGCGGTGGCGCCAGTCGAGCAGGGTCGGATGACCGACGTTGCGCAGCTCGATCTCCTCGGCCTCGTAGGTCTCCCAAACCTCGATGAGGCGCTCGGGCTCGTCAAACGGCAGCGGCTGCAGCACCACCGCGTCGAAGAAGCTGAACATGGCGGCGTTGACGCCGATGCCGAGAGCCATCGTGACGATAGCAATGGTCGCGAAGCCGGGACTGCGACGCAGAGTCCTGAGCGCGTAGCGAATATCGTTGATGAGGTCGTCCATGAGAATCCCTTCGCGGGGAGCGCGGGAATCCAGGCGCCCGGAACGGCGCAAGGCCAAACCGTTGCGCAGCAGGTCGGCGAGGGTGTGCAACCAGAGAGACAGCAGCGCGCGCCGGCCGCCGTCGGCGCGGGTCGCGACACAGATCTCGGAGAACGTCTCGAGCATGCGCTCGTCGTTGCGTCGCCGGAACCACGCGGGGTAGACGAACAACAGCCGACGGTACAGCGCCACCGACCAGGCGACGGAGCGGGAACCTTCCATCAAGACCCGCCCAACAGGCCCGCGGTGCGCGCTTCCTTCAGCAGCGCCGCCAGGCGGGCGGCCTCCTCGGCCGCCACCGACCTGCCCTCCTCGGTCAGGCCGAAGTACCGGCGCCGTTCGTCGTCGGACGCGCTCTGTGGGGGCGCCTCGACCTCCTCTATGAGCCCTCCGTCCTCGAGCCGTTGGATGGCGCGGTACAGCGTCCCCGGCTGCAACCGCACCTTGCCGTCGGTGCGACGCTCGGTCTCGCGGATGATCGCGTAGCCGTGCGACGGCTGCTCGGCGAGGATCACCAGGATCTGGAATTCCACCGGCCTGAGGGGCAACTGGCCCATGTCTTCGTTCCCTTTCGCCCACCCGTGCCGGCTCGAGCCAGGCATGGGCGGACCCTCAACTCATATCGTTACGCATATATGCCTAACACGATCAGTGCCACGGCCGCAACGGCCGTGTCGAGCTTCGCTGTGCGCGGGGCCCAACGCCAGGGCGCACGGTTCTCCGCCGGTCGCCCGGGTGGGCTCTTGCTCTAGCGCGCCGTGCCGAAGCGAGCCTGCGCCCGAGCCCGAGCCTTCGCCGCCTCGACCTCGCGGTTCTTGGCCGGTGCACTCGTGACCAACGACCGCATCAACTCGCGAACGATTGCCGAGACGTCATCGACGGCGCGATCGAAGACCTCTTGGTTCGCCTGGGAGGGCTTTGTAAACCCGCTTACCTTGCGAACGAACTGCAGCGCCGAGGCACGAATCTCTTCCTCGGTGGCAGGGGGCGCGAAATTGAACAGCGGTCGAATGTTGCGGCACATGGTTCCTCCGACGACGAGTTGTTGGCTCCGAGCACGCTAGACATCGAATCTGATCGCCGACCTTCGTCACCGGGGGTGCTCGCCGCAAGCGCGGAGAGCACCCCCCAACTTCTCGTAGTTCCATCCCGTACCCGGTCGATCCTGTCGAGGCGGCGTTCGCCGGCGGTCCGTGTCAGCCGCCGAGCGCCTCCCCGATGCGAACCAAGGCGTCTTCCAGATGTATCCGGCTCATGCGGTCGTCGATTCCGGCACTCAGCGCCGTCTCGATCTCTCCGCGTAGCAACCCGAGCTGATCACGGATGAGCGCCCGGATGTCCGACTGGCCAATGTGCAGATCGGCGTTCAGCGGCGGATCGTCGTTGCTGCCGACACGAAGGTTCCCCGAGCCCGGTGGCGACCAGTGCTCCGAGGTGGCCTCGTGCAACAGATAGTGGGCTTGCTGTAGGTAGGCGCGCTGCAGGTTCCTTCGATACGTGTCGATCGCCGTGCCCTGGCCTACCTCGCGCCAGACCATCTCGCGGGTGTCATCGAGCATGTCGGCCGGACGGTAGGTAGCGTCGCCGAGGAAGGCCTCGTGCTCGATCATGCGAGCGAGCCGGGCGTGATTCAGCAGGCGCTGCACGGCGAGCTCCTGGTAGGCGCGGATGCGTTCGACGGCGCCGGCGTGCTCGAAACGGCGGACGATGTCGATATCGAGCGCCCAGCTCGGCGTCTGCAGCACATGCTCATCGATGAACGCCATGGCCTTGCGCTGGTACTCGGGCTCGATCGGCGTGTAGACCCAGCCGTCCTCTCCATAGCGCTTGTGGTGCGTCCACGAGCCGCCGACCGCGGCCGCGGCGTGCTGTGCGTAGCGGTTCCACTGGGTCAGGATCTGCAGGTAGTTGGTCTCCAGCTCGTAGTAGTCGTCGCCCTCGTCGAGCACCCATTCCATGAGGCTCTCCGACGCCGCCCAGACATTGCGCATGCCGTAGACGGCGGCCTCCACCGGATCGTCGGAGATCCCCTCGGTCATGCGCTTCGGGTCCCACTCGACGTCCATCCCGAACAGCGCCTCCGCCGAGCGGAACCAGGGCTCGTCGGCCCGCTCGACGATCCATTCGTTCAGAATCGGCAACTCCTCCTCGGGAGTCGAGGCCTGGGGGATGGGCCGGTAGCCCCACATCACCGCGAACTTGTCCCATACGCCGATGCGACGCTCCGGCGGTACGTCATCCCCGGGTTGGGCGACGTAGTTGTAGCGGGTCCGCCCCACCGACGAGGCGGAGTGCCCCATGCGCTCGATGAAATCCGGGTCGCGCAACGATTCCACCGGATAGACGAAGTTGGCCATCTGGTTGTGGGGCAGGCCGACCGAGTGTGCGGTCTCGTGGGAGATGACGTAGCGCAGCGCCTCCCCCATGTCTTCCTGTGACAGCTCGTTGGTCTGGAACTTCTCGTTGGCGGCGCCGACCTGGGAAAGCAGCCACCACCTGAGCCGCTCCGTGAGGCCGTGATACATGTTGGTGTGCGCCCGGATCACCTCGCCCGAGCGCGGATCCACGACATCACCGCCGGAGTTTGCCGAGCGGGTCGGCGTTGCCACGTAGCGGATCACCGAGTAGCGAGCGTCGAGCAGGCTGAACTCCGGGTCTTCTTCCTCGGTGGGCGCCACCCGCACCTGCATCGCGTTCCGGAATCCGGCGAGCTCGAAGGCCTCGTTCCACTCCAGCACCCCGGCCTCGAAGTAAGGGATCCATTCCGGAGGGGTGGCGGGGTCGATGTACCAGACCCACGGGTTCACGGGGTCCACCAGCTCGCCGCGTGCGAAGGCCTCGGGGTCGGAGGGCTCCAAACGGAAGCGGCGGATGTACCGGCGCGGCCGCACGCCCTGGAACTCGTCCGAGTAATTGGTCACGGTCGAGGAGATGAAGGTGACGCGCTCGTCGGCGTAGCGCGGCATCATCGGTTCCTCCGGCAACAAGATCATCGAGTGGTTGACCTCGAAGGAGACCGACCCGCCGCGGCCGCTCGATGGCGGCTGGTCGGCGGCATAGGTGCGCACCACCCTGAGCTCGACGTTCGTCGGAAAGCTCCTCGCCCACCCGAGCCAGGTGCGATCGCGGTCATGGCCGCGCACGCCGAACTGGGCTCGCTGGCCCCTCGGCATGGAGAAGGTCGGGTGGTCGCCCAGGTACATGTCGGTGACGTCGATGACCGAAGTTCCCTCGCCCCGGGCGCTGATCGGCAGAGCGTGCAGCACCGGAGCGAAGTTCGAGTTCGCCACCGCCAGCGATACCGCGCTGCCCTCGTCGGCGGTGTTGTTGTACGAGGGGGCACGCAGCAGGATCCGATCGCCGCGACGTTCCCAGCGGACCACCAGGTTCGGTCCCATGCGGTCGCCGCCGTCGGCGAGCCCGTCCTGGGCCTTGGCGATGCGGCTCATGATGATCATGTCGCGGCCGAGGATTTCGTCGGGAATCTCGAAGAGCAGGCGGTCTGCGACGAGATGTACGTCGAAAAGGCCGGTCTGGCTCTGCGCCGCGGCCGGGATTACTTCGCCGTAGTCCTGCGTTTGCGCCTGTGCCGGGAGCGCCGTCGCCACGGCGAGGAGCGCCGCGAGTGCCGAAAGAGTAATGAAGCGTCGCATGGAATCGCCTCCGGGTTGCGGGTGTCTCGTGCGGGGACGCGGTCAGTGTAGTGGAGGCCTGCGTGCCTGTCTCGGGAGACGGAACGAGCCAAAGCCGATCAGCGATACCGACCGGTTGCCGGACAGCGGCTATCCGGGGTCGGGCTGGTGAACGAAGTGCCGGTGCACCTATCCTGCACGGATGATCCTGCCCCTGGTCTTTGTGGCCGCGGCCGTCCTGCTGGTCGGGCTCGTTTTCGAGCGCGTCCGTCTCGGGCGTAGCCGTGCGGCGATCCCCTTGCGCATCGCGGTAACGGGCACCCGCGGCAAGACCAGCGTTGTGCGGCTGCTGGCGTCGGTTCTTCGTGAAGACGGGCGCCGCGTCGTGGCGAAAACGACGGGCTCGGAAGCGACGCTGATCCTGCCGGACGGCTCGGTAGAGAAGATCCTTCGGCGGGGGCACCCCTCCATCTTGGAGCAGAAGAAACTGCTGTACCGGAGCGCCGAACTGGGGGCGAACGCAGTGGTGGCGGAGATCATGAGCATCCACGCCGAGAACCACCTGACCGAAACCCACCATTTGCTGAAGCCCCACGTCGTGCTGGTGACGAATTTCCGCGTCGATCACACGGGTGCCGTGGGCGATAGGCGGGAGGATGTGGCAGCCGTGCTGGCGCTGGACGTGGCGGAGGGGGCGCGCGTGTT
>CBDUAS010000313.1:0-5344 GCA_965365185.1 uncultured bacterium
TACACCTTCCCGGCGCACTCGCTGACGATCTTGCGGTTGCCGCTTCGCTGACGAAGACCGGCGGGGACGGTTTCCACGTATGCGCGACGACGGACCTCTCCGTCGTGGCCCCGCGGCAGCTCAGCGCATCGGCTCAGCAGCCCAGGTCCCCTCGCCTCTCGATATCTTCGTACAGCCGAAGGCGTCGGCTTTTTCGAAGAAGCTCCAGGTACCGTTGAGCTCGCGCGGCCCGTTGAAATTACCCAGTACGAGAAAGCGGCTGAGACCGCTGCCGAAACTCTCCTGACTCTGTACCGACCCGGCCACCACACTTCCGGTCGAGTCCTCGGCGCTCCAGCCTGCTGCGCCCGCATAGTAGCTTCGCTGCCGTCCGGGAAGTGGGAGAGCGTCCGTCAGTTCGCCGAACAAGATTTCCGCGACCATCTCGCGGCGACCTTCAGGAAAGGCAGACACAAACGCTCCCGCGGCCGCCAGGGCCTCATTCGAGTGGTAACCGTTCTCGAAGGCGAAGGAGAACGTAAACAGGTGCGTCGGGGCTTCGACCTCGGGAAAGGGCGACGGAATGGGCGGTGCGGACGTTTCCTCGTGCCGGGACTCCAGAGCGAACTCGAAATCGCGGAAGAGCCCGTCCGGTATCGAGCCTAACTCGACGAAGGTCATGTCGTCGTTGCGCACGGCATTCACGGTTTCCTCGCCCTGCGTGCACAGGCCCGCAGGCGGTGCGGGGCCACCGTTGATCGTCGTGATCGAGCCGGCCAGCTCGGTGACCCGCCATTCGCCCAGCGGCGGATCGCTGGCCGGACTGCTCGTCGCGGCCAGCAGCATCAAGCCGACCGCGCCCACCGTCAGCCGACGGTCGCGACAGTTCGAAATCGGAGCAGATGACAACATGCCTCCTTCGGATCATGCCGGCGAAACTCGCGCGCCGGCGCCGTCCGGGTCGCTATTGCAGTGTCAAGATCCCGGCCTCCACTCCCGCATCCAGCGTCTGTACCACCTGCTCGAGGGTCACCGTTCCGTAGTACCAAGCTCCATGGACCATCGCCTCGCCGAGCACCTGCTTGTAGATGTCGAGGTAGGAGGTCTCGCCGTCGACGTTCCCCCAGGTGGCGAAGGTCATCAGGCTGTGCAGGCCCGTGGCCGGCTGCGGGCGGTTGCTCAAGTAGGCGTCCACGTCGTCGATGTTCGCCGGCACCTTGGAAGCGGCGGCTGTCTCGGCCTCATCGAGGTCGAGCTCGGGCGTCTCCTCTCCGGTCAGCGATCGGTAGAAGGCGTCGAGCCCGCTGGATTGGGTCACCGCCAGGCTGTGGAGGCGTGCAAGGCCGGCAACGATCGGTCGCGTCGTGGCCGGGTCGTCCCCTGCGAACGCCCGCAGACTCTCCAGCGCCCGCGACTCGCGCATGAGGCCGGCCTCGAGCACATGGCCGGCCGTCTTGTACGCGTCCAAGCGGGCCTGCGGCTCCGCCGACGCCAGGTGCGCCAGCGCCACCCGTAGGTCCTTGGCCTGACGCTCGGCGGCGCGACCGAAGACCTCGGCGGCGAGGATGCCGATTTGCTCCGGTCCGGCATCAGCGAGCCAGAGGCCGGCGGCCGCGATGATGAACGCATTGCGCTTGAGCTGAGTGGGATCGATCTGCCAGAGGTCGTCGTCGGAGGAGTGGATGTAGTCGTCGGGCCAGTTGATGAAGCCCACCGCCGGAATACCGATGATCCCGTCGTTGAACACCATGTGATCGGAGTTGTTGAAGTTGGGAACGATCTCGGCGCGGTAGCCGTCGCGGGTGCCGAGGCGGCTGTAGATCGGCCGCGAGAACGGGTACGGATTGCCTGCCTGCCCCGCCGCCAGGTAGCCGGAGTTACCGCGGATCACCAGCTCGGCGATGTTCTGCACCACGTCGGCAAGGAACGAGGCCTGGTGGTGGGGGCTGCGGATGATGTGCTGCACCCGGCTGCCCTCCGTCTGCTTGGCGCCCACCATGTCCTGGTGCAGCGTCGCCAGGATTCTGTCCCGCTCCTCCGGGTGGGTACGGAAGTACCAGTAGGGGCCGCTGATCTCGTTGGCGAACCAGAAGCGCAAAGTGCGCCGCGGCCGCTCGATCATGCCGGTGTCGATGAGCCGCCTGATGGCGCGGCCGATCTCCAGCACGTTGGCGCAGCCGGAGGCGTCGTCGTTTGCGGAGAACTTCTCCTCCTGCACGTGGCAGGTGAAGACGATCGCCGGCAGCGACGGATCGGTGCCGCGGATGCGCGCCTCGATGAACTCGGTGTCGGTGTCGGCGGTATCGAAGGTCGAGCGCACGCGCACTCTGACCCGAACCGGCTCTGCCGGATCGGCGCGGGTGAAGGCCACCGACGGCGGCAATCCCTCGCCCCGCAGCAACGTCCGCAGCTCGTCGCCTTGGCGCGCCGACAGCGTGAAGCCGAACCACGAGTCGGCCTCGGTGTCCTGGGGCGCGCTGCTCGGCACTCGCTGCCACGGAATCTGATCCGGATGGTCCCAGGGCCGGCTGGTCGATCGCAGCGCGGTGGTCACCACCCCGGCGGCGCCGCGCTCGAACACCGCTTCGCGCGTGACCGCCGCCGGGTTGCCGCCGGCGAAGACCACCTTGCCGGCGACGTCGACGCCCTCGTAGTCGGTGTCGTCAGTGCCGTCGCCGACGTCGACGAGCTCCGCCTCGAGGTCGACGCTGCGGCTGTTGTCGGCAAGCATGAGCTGCACGTCGGCGAGGTCGGCGAGCTTCATCATCACGGGGCTGATGATCCACAGCGAGCCCTCCTGCGCGCTCCACGCCGGCGAGCCGACCGGCTGCTTCAGGCGCACCACATCCTCGAGCCCGAATTTCACCGCCTGCTCGTAGACGAAGTCCGCCGCGGCGGTGAAGCCGGGGCTGTTGCCCGGCCGGTGGTAGCGGGTAAAGACGCGGATCGTCTCGAAGGCAGCGTCGCCCGAGATCTCGCCGTTGAGAATCTGGAACAACTCGTCGCTCAGGAACGGCGAGCCGTCGGTGCTGAGGGCTCTGCCGGGGAGCAACAAGAGAAGAGCGAGCGAGATGATAACGATTCGTGTGCGAAGAGAAGCGGGGCGCGCGGGTTCGTCGCGGGGCATGGCGATTCCTCCAACAGAGTCAAGAAGAGCTCGGCCTTCCGGTCCGGGAGAGTTTCGGACATGAGTATTCTGTTTTCAACGGAGCCACGGAAACGCATCAGGCCTCGCATTGCGTCCGGCCGATTGACGGGCGCGGAGCGCGAGCCTACGGGCGCCGCTGCCACCAACTCTTCGCTTCCTGCTGGCTCCAGGCAGCGACATCACACCGGGAAAGCCTGTCGGCGAGCTCCTCGGCGCTGCCCGGGCGATCGCCCGGTTCCTTGTGCAGGCAGCTCATGACCACAGCTTCCAGATCGGCAGGGATCTCCGTTTCGCTCCGTGTCGAGGGAGGAACCGGCTCCTCCCGAAGATGCTTGGCTACCATCTCCAAGGGATTGTCGGCCTCGAAGACGAATGAGCCGGTCAGCAACCAGTACGCGACGCACGCGAGCGAATAGAGGTCTGCCCGACCATCGAGCTCTGAGCCCCGTAACGTCTCCGGGGCGAGGAAGGCTGGTGTGCCGATCAGATGGCCCTGCTGCGTCAGGGTCTGGTCCTCGGCGATCTTCTGCTTCTTGACCAGCCCGAAGTCGAGCACCTTGACGAAGTCGAAGTCACTGCCGTAGCGGCAGACGAAGATGTTGGCCGGCTTGACGTCGCGGTGAACCAGGCCGGCGGCGTGGGCTTCGCCCAGGGAGTGACACGTCTGGCGCAGGATGTGCACTGCGCGCGACGCGGCCAGGGGTCCATGGGCGCGGACCAGCTCTTGCAGATCCAGGCCGTCCAACAACTCCATCACGTAGTAGAGAGCCCCGTCGCTGGACAGCCCGAAGTCGTAGACGTCCACCGTATGCGGAGAACGAAGCAGGGCCGTGGCTTGGGCCTCCTGTTCGAAACGAATGCGCACCGCGTGCGCGTCGTCTCCGAGGTTCGTGGGTGCAATCAGCTTCACCGCCGCAGGGCGCGCCAGCATGCGATGGCTGGCGCGCCATACTTCCCCCATGCCGCCGGCGCCCAGTCGCGACTCGAGCTGGTAGGCACCCAGGAGCTTTGCCTTGGAAACGTCGAGGCCGATGGCGTAGATCATGCGCGCACCGAAGTACGCAAGCACGACGGCAAAGGCCGGGCTGATGGACACGCTGATGAACTCGTCGATGGTGAGCCCGTGCGCACCCATGCGGTCGAGCACGAGCAACGAGACCGGTGCGCTGATCGCCGCCAGGATCGACGCAACCAGGAGACGTCTCGGCGGCAAGGGAACAACCATCGGAAACACGACGATGACCATGGACGTCCACGTGATCTCCGGCGGCCGCTCCATCATCGCGAGGGCCGCGCGCTGCGCCGAGAACGAAACGATCCAGCACAGGCAGACTTCATAGACGAGCCCGACATTCAGAGCAGTGGTGACGTCGATGCGCTTGGACAGCGCGGTCACGATGACCACCAGCGCCAGCCCGACCGCGAGAAAATGCTGTGGCTGGACCACTGCATCAACTTGTCCGCGGAACAACGTGGCGTTCAGGAGTATCGCCACGATCGACAGCGTGCCGAGCACAGCGGCGAGCCCGGCGATGCGAAGGCGCGCCTTGGCCAGCAGGTCGAGGGGCAGTCCGTACTCGCTCGTCGTGGCCAGGCTCGTTGGCTGACGGAATATCGTGTAAGGATCGTTCACGGGTGACCTTTCATCGGAGCCTTCCCGCCACGTGGGCAACGAGGACGGCGTCGCGCGGGTGAAGACCGATTTCAAGACCGCCCAACGGTACCGCGCCCAAGACGCCCGCTGGAAAGCCGACGAGAAACTCGTTCCGCGTCGCGGTAGCCTTCCGTCTCGAGATCGACACACCTTGGCATCTACACGGAGAGCTCTGAAGGTGAGAACTAAGGCATCGAATTCGTCAGCACGTGCAGCTTCGCGGCGGCTGATGCTGGTCGGCCTCGCTGCCGTCGCGGGACTGGTAGCGACACCGTCCGCGCGAGCGACGGTTAGGCCCGCTGCCCCGGCATCGCTTGCGCCAGCGACGCATGATCCCGCCGGCGCGGCATCGCCGGGCGCGATAGAGGTCGGAACCGCCGGCAGGGACGCGGCGCGAACGGTCGCACAGGCTCCGTCCGCACTCGCCGACACGGGCTGGCGGTTGGTGGAATTCCGCTCCATGGATGACGCCATCGGCACGGTGCGGCCGCACGATCCTTCCGTCTACACCATGGAGCTGAACGCCGACGGCACGGTGGCGATGCGGCTCGACTGCAACCGAG